>CAYWKY010000184.1:0-3814 GCA_964458915.1 uncultured Faecalibacterium sp. | reverse complement strand
TAAATGTTGACAATTAGTTAATTTTTCACAAAAAAAGAAAAAGGTCTTTTATTTTTCAAATATAAATGTTATAATACACAAGTTAAGAGCATCTTCAGGTGCTATAAATGATTTTTACTTTGCCTTTTTGGCAGATTTTATAAAATAAGAGAGATAGATATTTCTTCCCGAAACAAATAAAACGGAAAGAGGAGATTGATTTTGGAAAAACTTGTTATCCGAGGCGGTAACAGATTATCCGGTGAAATAGAGATTAGCGGCGCAAAAAATGCCGCTGTTGCAATAATACCCGCAACCCTTCTCGCTCAGGATGTCTGTCGCATTGAAAATATACCGAATATATCCGATGTTTCCTGTATGGTTAGAATACTCAGCCAAATGGGCGCTCAGATAAGATATATTAATAAGCATACAATTGAGATTAACACAAAGACTGTTAATTCTTATATAGTACCCCACGAAATGACAAAACAGCTCAGAGCCTCATATTATCTTATAGGCGCTCTTTTAGGTCGATATTCCAGAGCTAAGGTTGCTCTTCCCGGTGGCTGTAATTTCGGTGTACGCCCCATAAATCTGCATATTAAAGGCTTCGAGCTTTTAGGTGCAACGGCAACTGTTGAAAACGCAATGATCAACGCAAGTGCCGAGCGTCTCACAGGTAGCCCTATTTATATGGATAAGGTAAGTGTTGGCGCAACTATTAATGTTATGCTTGCCGCTGTTAAGGCAAGAGGTCTTACAATTATTGAGAACGCAGCTAAAGAGCCTCATATTGTTGACCTTGCTAACTTCCTTAACGCAATGGGTGCCGATGTCAGAGGTGCGGGTACTGATGTTATTAAAATTCACGGTGTAAGTGAGCTTCACGGCTGCACCTATACTATAATCCCCGACCAAATTGAAGCGGGAACATATATGGCTGCCGCAGCTGCAACAGGCGGCGATGTGCTGATTAAAAATGTAATTCCAAAGCATCTTGAGTCAATAACAGCAAAGCTTATTGAGTGCGGTGTTAAGGTTACAGAATATGACGACAGCGTGCGTGTTGAGTCAGACGGCAAGTTTAAGAGAATCAACCTTAAAACTATGCCTCACCCCGGCTTCCCCACAGATATGCAGCCCCAAATGTCAGTGCTTCTCAGCGTTGCCGACGGCACAAGCCTTGTTTCTGAGGGCGTGTGGGATAACCGCTTTAAATATATTGACCAGCTCATTCGTATGGGCGCAAATGTTCAAGTTGACGGTACAATGGCAGTCTTCCAGGGTGTTAAAGAGCTTACAGGCGCTCCGGTTAAGGCTGATGACCTGAGAGCCGGTGCGGCTATGATTATCGCCGGTCTTATGGCAAGAGGTACCACAGAAATCGAAGACATAATCTATATTGACAGAGGTTATGAGGATTATGTTGAAAAGCTTAGAAATGTTGGTGCTGACATTTATCGCAAAGAGGTTGCAAAGACAACCGACACTGTAAGCGCAGGTTAAAAAACAAAGTCCGGCAAAACAACCGGACTTTTTAATTATGTAAAAATATAAAAACGGTGATTATATGGCAAGATTTTGTTCACTTTTTTCTTCGAGTTCAGGCAACTCAACATTTATTTCAACCGGTAAAACTAACATTCTCATAGATGCCGGTGTCAGCGCAAAAAGGCTTAAGACAGCGCTTTTAAACCGTGACATTGACCCGAAAAGCCTTGGCGGAATATTTATAACTCACGAACACTCAGACCACATTGCCGGGGTACGCGTGTTGGCAGGCGGCTTTAATATACCTGTTTACGCCACCGAGGGAACTCTCAGCTATATGGAAGAAAACGGCACAATTAACGGCAAATTTCCCTGTCAGGTCATCCCCTATGAGGGTATGGAAATAGGTGATATGTTTATAAAGCCTTTTCACACTCCCCACGACAGCAGGGAAAGCTGCGGATTTAAAATTGAGCTTCCTTATTCTCAAAAAGCTGCAATCGCAACAGATATAGGCAAGATAACCGATGAAATTAAAGAGCATATTATAGGCTGTGATTTGGTTATGTTAGAGTCAAACCATGATATAGGAATGCTTCAAAACGGTCCATATCCATATATTCTCAAAAGAAGAATTCTTTCCGATAAAGGACACCTTTCAAATGTTGCCTGCGGTGAAATGGCGGCAGAGCTTATTATGAAAGGAACGACAAGACTTTATCTCGGACACTTAAGCGATGAAAATAATTTCCCCGATTTAGCTTATCAAACGAGTCTTGCGGCAATAAGCGAAAAAACGGGAGCTGTTTGTGGCAGAGATTACATATTAGAAGTCAACATGAAAGAAAATGACAAGGATATTGTCAGATTTTAAGGTGAACTATGCTTAATATTACAATTATCGCCATTGGTAAATTAAAAGAGCAATATTTGCGTGACGCTTCGGCAGAGTATCAAAAAAGACTGTCAGCTCTTTGCAAGCTTAATATTATAGAGTTGAGCCCGGAAAAGCTAAGTGACAACCCGTCACAAAAGGAAATAGAAAATGCTCTGACAGCCGAAGGCAAAAAAATCATGGAAAAAATTCCAAAGGGTGCGAAAATATATACTATGTGCATCGAGGGCAAACAGCGCACAAGCGAAGAGCTAAGCCGTGAAATTGAAGCTGCACCTCTTGAGGGTATGAGCAGTATTGTGTTTATTATCGGCGGTTCATTTGGCTTAAGCGACGATGTTAAAAAGCTCAGCACAAATAAGCTGTCTATGAGCAAAATGACCTTTCCTCACCAAATCGCACGCATTATGCTTCTGGAACAGATTTACAGAAGCCTTCAAATATCTATGGGAACAAAGTATCATAAGTGATGCTCTTGTTCCTTGGCCTCTTTGACCTGTTTTATTATAAAACCGACAAAAACTTTCAAAAGAATTATCATTTGTGCATTTATTCCTATTTACTTTTTTAATGCCTTATGATACTATATCCTTAAATAAAGTTAAAAATCAGGAGGTCAAATCATGAAACTTTACTACGACATTAATGACAAGCCAAAGTTCCCACAGCTTGTAGTTTATGCTATTCAGCAGCTTCTTGCTATTATGGCAGCGACTCTTGTGGTACCCCTTATCATTGGCAACGATATGCAGCCCTCTGCTGCTCTTTTCGGCGCAGGTATCGGCACACTCGTTTATCTGCTTTTCACAAGAGGTAAAAGCCCTGTGTTCCTTGGCTCATCCTTCGCTTTCATTGGCTCGATGTCAGCTGCCTTTGCCGGTGCTGTTTCCGTTCAGGCCGGTTATGCCGGACTTATAATTGGTGCAATTTTTGCGGGCCTTGTTTATGTTGTTATCGCTCTTATTATTAAGCTTGCAGGTGTCGGCTGGATCGACAGACTTATGCCTAAGCAGGTTATCGGCCCCACAGTTGCAATTATCGGTCTTTCACTTGCAGCTAACGCTATAGGCGACCTTCAAAAGGGCGATGTTTCCTCCCTTGATGGTGAAATGCTTGCAAATCCCCTTATTGCTGTTCTTTGCGGTCTTGTTGCTTTGTTTGTAACTATGATTTGCTCAACCTACGGCAAAAAGTCAATTAAGCTTATCCCCTTTATTATTGGTATTCTTTCCGGCTATGCTCTTGCAGCAGTTTTCACTGTTATTGGCAACAGCGCAGGAATTGACTCACTTAAGGTTATTGACTTCAGCGTTTTTGAAAACATGACTGTTTTCACATTGCCTGACTTTACATTCCTTACAGCTATGAAGGGCGTTAAAGAAATTGACGCTGCTTATATCGGTACTCTTGCCGTAGCTTATTTGCCTGTTGCATTTGTTGTTTTCG
>CAYWKY010000183.1:0-3831 GCA_964458915.1 uncultured Faecalibacterium sp. | reverse complement strand
TCCCATTTTCTGTCTTATTTCGTTAGCCACAGCAACAATTTTTTCCTGCTTCCAGGAGCAATATATCTTATGTCGATGAGTGTGATTTTGCTGTAAGAGCTTAACAAAAGGGGAGTGAGGCTGCTGGAAAAAGAGTCACGGAAAAGAACAAGCTCTTTATCCTTTTCGCCCATTGGGTTGTTAATTTCCAACACAGGTACTGCGCCAAAAAGGAAAAAGTCATAGGAGTCAAGATTCTCATAGTCATTTTCGTTATAGACCTTGCCCACAATGTTTTTCTCGAAGTTTGTTACAGTGCAGGCTTCTATTTCCTCGTTTGTCAGATAATTTATAGTGTCAGGGGGCAAAGGCAAAGCCGACTGACCGTAATAAACGCCATAAAAATCTCCCATGGTTTTCTCTGTGTAGTCTGTGACAGCTGAAAGTCCCATTTTCTGTCTTATTTCGTTAGCCACAGCAACAATTTTTTCCTGCTTCCAGTGGGTGTCTGTGGTGTAATAGTCTTCAGCTTTTAACAGCTGCTTAATTTCTATCTCGCTCATATAAGACAGGTTTTCTTTTAGTACGCGGTAAAGCTCCTCATAGTTTAAACTTGGGTAGCCGCCGCTTTCGGCAAGAAAATAGTTTTTGTCCGGGATAATGCTGTAATAAACCTTGCAGTCAGTGCCGTTTAAATAGGTGCTGTAAACATTTTCAATTCTGGACAGAAAATGTTTAAGGCTGCCCTCGTTGATTTTAGCGTCTATTTTGCTCGCGGAGCCGTCACTGATGTATATTCCGCCGTTATCCTTTTGTCTATAAAGATTGAAATGAATCTGCGCCTTAAGTCGTCTTAGCTCATTTCTTAAAGGAAATTGGTCTGAGAGATAGGATACGAAGTCGTCCATAAAGTCGCCTTTTGTAACGCTTTCCCATGAAATATTGGGAAATTGCTGAAGCTTTCGTCTTTCCCATTCGGATATTTCAGAGTCTTCTTTAAAAGCCAGACACAAGGAAGAACCACCGATGATAAGACAAAAGACAAGTATAATTGATATAAGCTTAAATTTTTTCATCGTGTTACCTCCTTAAAATCTGAAATATAAGAACGGATTAAATGAACCGTCAACAAGATATGCTGTGCAAGCGATAAGAATTAAAGCTATGCTTATAGGCTCTAAAACAGTGCTGATTTTTGTGTTTTCAATTTTGTTAGCTAATTTTTTAACTATAGGTGTTGCGCCGATAACTGCCACAACAAGAAGCACCGCATAGGAACGAAGATTGTAAAGGGTGTCGGCAGAGTACAAAGGAAGCTCAGAGGAGAAGAACATTATCTTTAAGTCTGAGAACGCCATAGAGAAGGTGTCTGCGTTGAAAAGCACAAAGGATATTACAACGAGAAATACCACATAAAAATGCTGCAAGAAGGCAGGTGCTTTTTCAAGATATTTTTTGAGAAACAGCTTTTCTATTATAAGGAGTATGCCGAAATAAAGACCCCAGCTCATAAATGTCCAGCCTGCACCGTGCCAAAAGCCGGTTAAGCACCAGACAACGAGAATGTTGAATATTTGGCGAAGGGGCTTGACTCTGTTGCCGCCAAGAGGAATATAAACATAGTCTCTGAACCATGAACCAAGAGAAATATGCCATCTTCTCCAAAACTCGGTTATGCTCTTTGAAATATAAGGGTAATTGAAGTTTTCGAGAAAGCGGAAGCCTAAAATATTGCCAAGGCCGATTGCCATGTCGCTGTAGGCCGAAAAATCGAAATAAATTTGAAGGGAAAAGGCTATTGCGTACATCCAAGCAAAAAGTACCGACGGGTCTGCGCTGCTTCTGTAGGCGGCACAAAGTGAGCCTAAAAGGTTAGCTATAAGAACCTTTTTGCCAAGACCGTAAACGAATCGTCTTATGCCAAGGGCTACCTTTTCCGTGCTGTGTGTGCGACAGGCCAAGTCTTCGGCAACAGTGGTGTAACGAACTATGGGACCTGCAATGAGCTGAGGGAAAAGCACAACATAGGTTGCGAGATTTATCCAGCTTTTTTGCGCAGGAGTGTCGCCTCTGTAAACATCCACAACATAGCTTAAAGCCTGAAAGGTGTAAAAGCTTATGCCTATGGGCAAAGCCAATTTTAAAAGGGGAATATCTGCCCCGGTTAAAGAGTTGAGCGACCCGATAAAAAAGTCGGAATACTTAAAGATAGCAAGAAGCCCGAGGGGGACCGCTACTGAAACAAACAGTATAGCTTTGCCCTCTCGGGTACCGTTCTTGTTCTCGACGAGTCGCCCTGCCACGTAACAAAAAGTAATTGTGAAAAGCATAAGAATGGTGTATTTTGGCTCGCCCCACCAATAAAACAGAAGGGAGAATAAAAGAAGCGCTACATTCTTAATCTTTTTAGGCGCTATAAGATAGCAAAGCAAAGTTACGGGCAAAAATACATATAAAAACTCAATCGATGAAAAAACCATAAATTAATTAGCCTTTTGAAAGTGTTTCGCCTGAAAGCTCGCCTACAGTTGTCTTGAATGCTTCAACCATGCCGTCTGCAAGGTCAGCGTTAAGGTCTGATGAAACCATAACAAGCATAATAAGATCGCCTGATGAAACAACACGAAGCTTGTCAGCTTCAACGCAGATCCACTTTGCGGGGTTGATGCCCTCGAACATAGCCTTCTTAAGCTCTTCGATTTTAGCTGTGTCGCTAACTCTTGCGATAACAAGTGAATAAGCCTGAGAACCGGTCATAGGCTCTGAGCAGATAGCTTCCTTGAGACCTTCAGCTGATTCGAGACCGAGACATGAGCTAACTGAATAGTCGTCTGCAAAGTCTACTACTCTGGGTGAGCCAAGCATGAACTCAACGGGTTCTTTCTCATAAAGTGTTGATACAAGCTCCTCGATTGTACCCTCATAAGATGTTACCTCGGGTGCTTTCTGGCTTGCACAAGCGGCGAAAACGCCGAGAACTACAACAAGTGCAGCTACGATTGCGATGATTTTTTTCATTGAAAAATCCTCCTAAAAATAATATTTGCCCTTATTGGGCTTGCTCGTAGTTTATAACATGACATTTATGCGAAAATTAAAATAAAGTGTTAAGAGGGAGTAAACAGACATCATTTTTAAATTACAGTTTTGTCATATGTGGCGAAAAAAGGGGCGAGTATGTTTAAATAGACAAAAAAACTTAACATTTTTCTATATATATTACAATTGACAGAGACTTCTAAATATTGTATAATGAATGGGAATAGTGAGTGAGTACTCACCGAAACTTATTTTTTTAGGAGATGTAAAGATGGACACAAGATTTGCTATTTCAAATTATCCTGATGCTCAGGCTGTTACAGAAAAGCTTGATCATCTTATCAGCCTTCCCATGCATTCAATTAAACCTGACGTTCTTGCAAAGTACGAGGAAGAATACTTTGATAAGAAGTGTAAAAAGTCAAAGGCTATGATCTCAGAAGCTAAGCAGATTATCCCCGGCGGCGTTCAGCACAACCTTGCTTTCAACTATCCGTTCCCCCTTGTTTTCACAAAGGCTGAGGGCGCAAAGCTTTATGATATTGACGGCAACGAATACTATGACTTCCTTCAGGCAGGTGGACCCACAGTTCTCGGCTCAAACCCCAAGGTTGTTCGTGATCAGGTTATCGATCTTCTTAACACATGTGGCCCTTCAACAGGTCTTTTCCATGAGTTTGAATATAAACTCGCTAAGAAGATTTCAGATTCAGTTCCCACAGTAGATATGTTCCGTATGCTCGGTTCAGGTACTGAGGCTTGTATGGTAGCTTGCCGTGTTGCAAGACTTGCAACAAAGAAAAAGCACATCAT
>CAYWKY010000182.1:0-3842 GCA_964458915.1 uncultured Faecalibacterium sp. | reverse complement strand
CGTCTTCCCAATCCAAATAATTTATTTGAAGCTGAACAAATTCCATTTCAGGGTGTTTTGTCAAAATCTCGTCAAGTACCTCAGCGGTATCATGGAAAGAAAATCCCAGCTTTTTAATTTTACCCTCAGCCTTCTTTTTGGCTAAATAAGTGAAGACACCGAATTTTTCGGCTATATCCAAATATTTTTTATTCATGGCGTGTAAAAGATAATAGTCAAAATATTCTACATCGCACTTTTTAAGCTGGTGGCGAAATATTCTGGCGGTGTCACCTTTTATTTTGAGCATACCAACGGGCATTTTATCCGCAAGAATAAATTTTTCTCTGTCGTACCGTTTAACAAGAGCTTCTCTGACTACTCTTTCACTTTTGCCGTCGTGGTACATATAAGCGGTGTCAAAATATGTGAAGTTCTCACTGAGATAGTAGTCAAACATTTCCTTTGTCATTTCCATATTAACGCTGCTGCCTATTTTTTGATTTTTAAGTGGCAGTCGCATACAGCCAAAACCTAATTTTTTCATTTTGATTCGCCCCTTTAAATAATCATCTTGTGTTTAATTATAATATTCGTTTCATCTTTTTGCAACAAAAAGGTGATAGTTTTCATTTGCCTAAAAAATAAAGAGACGAAAATCGCCTCTTTTTATTATTCAATCTTATAATACGCTCTTAACTGCTTTGGCAAGCTGATCCGGACAAGAAGTACCCTTAAATCCACAGCGAATACCTGAAAGTCTCTCAATAAGCTCCTCGGCTTTCATTCCCTCGGCAAGCTTCGCAACACCTTGAGTGTTACCTGAACAACCGCCGATAAAGCTGATATTTTTAACGATACCGTCCTCAATATCAAAGCTTATTGATTTTGCACAAACGCCGCTTGTTTTATATGTGTGTGTCATTTTTTTCGCCTCCTTACGCTATGGTTAATCATAGCCGACAAAGAGACTTTTGTCAAGCGAGAATATATAACAAAGCTAAAATTATCATGCTGTCTGCGCCCTCTTTTATTAAAAGGATAATTAAAGCTATAATCAGCGCAGTGTCGTCTGAGTTGTCGCTTCTTGTTTTTCTTTCGGGTACTCTGCCGTATAGGTCACGCATATTATCATCCTTTCAGCTCGTCGATTATGGGCAGTAAAGATATAACTCTGAGCATATTTATAGCTTCATCTGTCTTTTTTTGCTTTTGAGGTGAAAGCATGGGCTTTAGCGCCTTTAACAGCTCACATCTGGGATCGTCCTTTTGCTTTGAAAGTCTGCCCATTACAGCGGAAATTTTCTTGAGCATTTCCGGGTCAAAATTAAAGCTGTCCTGCTCCTCTTGCTTTGGCGGATTTTTATCTTCATTTTTGCCCTTTGAGCCTAAAAGGCTGTCGGCAATACCTGAAAGCTCCTCAATGTCCTTTTGGCTCAGTGAGTTTATAATATTTTCAAGACCATCTATATTCAATGAGCCGAAATCCATAGTTTACTCCCTTTTACCCCTTAGCATTTCCAGCAATTTTTTTGCCTGATCAGTGGCTAAAACAGCTTTAATTTTATTTGGGTCGGACATAACCCTTTCTAACTTTTCCCTTTGCTCGGCGCTTAGGCTGTTTTTGACTTTCTCGCTGTCACTGTTTTCCCCTTCACCTTTTAAGTAACTGCTTAAAAGTGAATTTATCTGAGCTTTAGTAAGATTTATTTCATTTTCCATTGAAAAATCACCTGACTTGTGTTAATATTAGATATATAATATTATGCTTTTCGGTGGTGAGATATGAATGAAGGCTCTTGTGTTTTCTGATTTGCACGGTATGACCAATGCCGCAGTAGATATGTTAGAAAAAGAGCAGGACTGTCCTTTAGTCATATTTTTAGGTGACGGTGTGAGAGATGTTGAAAAGCTCAGCAAAATCTACTCTGACAGAAAGTTTATTATTGTTAAGGGCAACAACGATTTTTCCTGCCAACAACAAAGTGAGGCGTATAAATATATAGACGGTGTAACACTTATGATGTGTCACGGTCATTTGCTCGATGTTAAATTTTCTTTGAGAAAGCTGCTTAATAAAGCTGAAAGTGTTATGGCTAATGTGGCTCTTTACGGCCATACCCATAAACAGAATATGTATAATGACCCGCTAACGGGAATTTATGCAATAAATCCCGGAGCTTTATGTGAAATGAAATATTGTGTTATGACCTTTTCATCAGGTCAGTTTGATATTGAGTTTAAATCGCTCATTTAATTTTTATTCAGGTCATATGCTCTTAAGGAGCTTTGATATAAAATTTGAAAGAAAGAAGGATTAAAAATGGACTTTTTTGACGCATTTTTAAATTTCGACCTTAGCGTTTTTGAATGGGTGCAGAGTATTCACAGCCCTATTTTAACCGCTATCATGACAACCATCACAACCTTAGGCGAAGAAGGTATTATCTTTATCGCTCTCGGTCTTGTGCTTTTTTGCACTAAGAAATATCGCAAAGCCGGAATGGCAGTTATCGTTTCGCTGCTTGTTATGGCCGTTCTCAACAATGTTGTGCTTAAAGATATTTTCGCAAGAGTAAGACCCTTCTACATTTTTGACCTTGACGGACTTCTTGCAGACAAGGAAGTTTTCCTTGCAGCGGGCAAAGGCGAAAGATTCGACTATTTTGTTGAAAAGGTTACAGCTTTAATTGAAAAGTACCCCGAATTTGCTCAAAAGTGGTTAGATACATATGAGTTCCCCAACTATGTTGATAAACTCACCAGCTTCTCATTCCCCTCAGGTCACACCTCATCAGCTTTCGCAGCCGGTGTTGCAGTTCTTTGGTACGACAGAAAGATAGGTATCCCCGCAACTATATTTGCCGCAATTATGGGCTTTACAAGAATTTATGTTGAAGTTCACTACTGCTCAGACGTTCTCGCCGGCGCTCTTGTTGGTATTATTTACGCTCTTATCGGTGTGCTTATTGTTAAGTTCACATATCCTCTTGTTGAAAAGCTTCTCGCAGCAATCAAAGAGAAATTACCGAAGAAGGCTAAAGCATAATTTAAGAAAAAAATCAGGTCGCTGTCTTTCGTCAGTGACCTGATAATTTTATATTTCGATTCCCTCGGTTTTGATTTTATCTCTTAAAGACTGAAAGTCTTCTAATGCCAAGGGTTTGTTGCTCTCGTTTCTAAGCAGTGCCGACGGGTGAAAGGTGCCCATAAAAAGAATTCCGCCTTTTTCAAAAAACTGCCCGTGCTGGCTTGTTACTCTAAACTCAGGTGAAATAAGCCTTTGCGCCGCAATTCTGCCAAGGCAGACAATTATTCTCGGTCTGACTATTTTTACCTGCTGTCTTAGGTACTCGATGCACACATCCTGCTCTTGAGGCTTTGGGTCACGGTTGTGAGGGGGTCTGCATTTAACAATATTGGCGATGTAAATGTTGCTGTTTCTGTCAAGGTCAATAAGGGATAGATATTTATCTAAAAGCTGTCCGCTTTTGCCCACAAATGGCTCACCCTTTAAATCCTCCTGTTCACCGGGGCCTTCACCGATGAACATAATTTTCGCCGTTGGGTTGCCTATTCCGAAAACCACATTGTGTCTTCCTTGGCACAGCTTACACTTATTGCAGCTCAGACACTCGTTGTTAAGTTTTTCCATTATATTTTCAGCCATTTGCTTCACCTTCAAACATATCTTTTAATATATTTTAACACAAAAAGAGAAAATTTCAATTTCTGTGTTGAATTTAGTTAAAATATGTTGTAAAATATCCTTTGTAAAATCATTATATTATTTTTTTGGAGGACAATAATATGAACAGACCTGTTTTAATTGAAACATCGGCAAGACACGTCCATGTCAGCCG
>CAYWKY010000181.1:0-3917 GCA_964458915.1 uncultured Faecalibacterium sp. | reverse complement strand
ACTGACACAACGCTTTACGCAGTTACAGTTTACTACTCGGCTATTGGCATAAAAAACACACGCCATACCCTTATGGCGGGGTTAACGGCGGACTTTATGAGTCTGGTTTTGTCAGCGCTTTTTGTGAGGATGACGGTGTGAAAACAAATAATACAAATAAAAAATATATACGAAAACACATTTTATTGTTGACTTTTCATATTTAATATGGAATAATATAGTTGTAAATTAAACGAGGAGGTGAGTCCAATGCAGAGGATAACTAACAAATACTAATATAAATGGAGAAATTTTTATGAAAACTTTTAAAAAAATAATTTCATTGGTTTTAACAATTGCTATAATCAGCAATTTTAGTTCTTTGTTCAGTGTTGGTGCTGTTCAAAAATCACCTACGATAACTTATGATGGAAATGTTAAAATACTTTCAAATATTCCAAGCCAGTATTTGAATAGTGAAAAGCGTAAAAGATCAAAATCGACAGCTATTGAAGATTTTTTCCTGGAGATTGGGTATACCGAAGAACAAGTTGCAAGTCTTTCTGACGAAGATATTAATGATTATATTAATGCGGAGACAATATATGCCATATCAAAAGAGGTAGTATATAGTGAAGGTACATATACTACGATTGATGACCCTATTAATGTAACTGAAAACAAATTTAATGCAGTTTTTTCTGTTATAGAACTTTCAAATAAAATAAACGGAAAAATCGCCTTTAGAATTAAAACTGTTGTTGACTGGAATTCTTGTCCAGTATGGAGGCTTAAAGATATAATTGCAATGGCTTGGACAAGCAATGCATTAACAGCAGGTACTGCAAGATCAAGTTTTTCCATGACATATGATAAAGCGGTATATGCAAATAATCAACAAACGGCTTTTTATAACGATATGGATGCTACAGCGGCTTGTGAGGAGGTTAATTATTTTCCTGGATATGCAGTAGAGTATGATATTCCTGGCGACACACCGACCGCCTATTACTATTCTGATTTTCATCTTGTTGCAACAACTACTGTAACCGCAAGTGATGATTTTTCTGTGTGTAGTGGTTATGGACATCAAATTATTGCTGGTAATCCGAGTGTTTCTGTAAATACTGACAGTGCTGGTGTTGGGCTGAGCTTCAATTATGTTATGGATGATTTTTACTTCGGAATCATCAGAGTTTATTTTAAATAGGAATATGAGGTGGTACTAATGAAAATATTAGCCTACATATTGCTGTTCGTAGCTGTTGCTGCGCCTATGTCAGCTTTGTTTTCTATGATTGATATGATGTTTATAGGTGTGCTTTGTGGTATAGCTGTCGTTTTAATAGTGGGACTTTGCCATATTATCAAAAAGCTTGAAGAAATTAAATCAGTTTTAGAAGACAAAAAAGACAACGAAAGCACTAGGGAATAAAGCAAAAAATTAATTGTAAAACAGTTAGCGTTTTATCTAAAAACGAATAATAATCTGTGCAACTCCTCAGGGGGTTGCATTTTTTTGCATTATATGCTATTATATGGGAAGTAAAAAATTACAAAATTGTAATAAACAATTATAAACGGACAACAAGGAGACAGAAAATGTTAAAAAAACATATATGCCTTTTGCTGGCTGTGCTGACAATTATCAGTGCTATTAATATGGGTAGCGTAAGCTTTGCGGCTGACAACACCATCACTAATCTTGAAGCTATAGTTAAAAAATTCCCTAACGGCAAATATTGGAACAATGTTGGAAAATCAAAAAACAACCCCGATGGTGTGACATCAACACCGTGCAGAAGTCACAGCAATTGCTCATGGAATAAATCTTGTGACTGCAACAATTTTGATAATGCTATTCAGTGCATGGGCTATGCACATAAGATTGCTTATGAAATAACAGGTGTAAAGCCCAGAAACAATTTCACCAAGTCAACAACTCTTAAAGCCTCATCACTTCGTGTGGGCGACATTATACGCTATCGTTGGAATGGACACTCTCTTTGCGTCACCGGTGTTAAGGGCAGCAAAATCTCTTTTACCGATTGCAACTGGGTGGGCAAATGCCAAATTAGATGGGGTGTAATGGACATATCCGATATTACGGGCTTTAGCTATGTGCTTCATTTAAATGGCAACAACAGAAAAAACACAGACCTTTATTTTTATGAAAATAAAGCTAACGGCAACAAAAAAGACGAAAGTACAGTTGTTGATATAAGCAAGAATGACCCTCATGAAGATTGGAAAATGATCAACGCTAATCTCAATGTCAGAGCTGAACACACAACAGACTCTAATATTGTGGGCAGTATAAGCGATGGTACTAAATTTAAGGTCTATGACAAGTACGATGACGGAAAATACCTTTGGGGTAAAATCCTTTTTGGCAACATTGTCGGTTGGTGTGCTTTAAATTACAGCGAATATTTAGGTGGTACCATTGAAACTCCCGACATAAAAAACACTGAGACACTTTGTAATGTTGGCGAGAAAATCAAAATCTCTTGGTCAGAGGTTTGCGGTGCGGAAAAATATTTGCTTTATATTTATGACGAGTATGAAGATGAGTATGATAAATACACCCTCAGTAGCAGCAAAACTGCTCAATCGGTGCTGATTGATTGTGAGGGAAGCTACACAGCGAGAGTTTATGCCACAAACTCATTGACTCCCAATTGGAAAATTGCAAGTGACAATTTCAGCTTCACAGCTACTGAAAAGGAAGACTTAGTTCTTGTTGAGTCTATAAAGCTAAACGCTCCGACAAAACTGGCTAAAGGTGACAGTGCAACAGTTGCGGCTGTTGTTGAGCCTGCCGATGCGACAGATGACAGCCTTATTTGGAAAAGCTCCAACCCGGCTGTTGCAAGCGTCAATTCAAAAGGAAAGGTCACAGGCAAAAAATACGGAACAGCTAAAATCACCTGTACTGCCGCAGACAGCGGTGAAGTTAAAAAAAGCGTTACAATTACAGTTGTACCCGATAAGGTAACAGGTTTAAAGCAAAACTATTCTACAACGGGTAAGCTTGGTCTTACATGGAAAAAGGTCAGCTCGGCCGATTATTATAGTATATATCGCTACGATAGCGAAAAGGGCGCTTATAAGAGAGTTGCCACAACTGAAAGCAACCAATATAAATTTAAACTTACAGCAGGAAAAAGCTATAAATTTAAAATCTACGCTGTTGTTAAAGGTGAGGGCGAAAACTACAGCAGTGAACCCGCTTATATAGTTGGTGTTACAGGCCCCAAGGCCACTGAGCTTTCCGCAAGATATTTCGGTTCTGTTGCGAGACTTTCTTGGACTAAGGTCAGCGGAGCCACACACTATATTATATATAGGGTTGCTTCAGATGAGCTGATAAAACTTGCTACAGTTGATGCGGACACTTTATCTTACACTGTGGACGGACTCAAGGTTGGCGGAGCGTACCGCTTTAAGGTTAGAGCCATACGCAAGGACGGCGGTGTAACAGGCTATGGCTGTTACAGCAACGCAGTTAAGATTTATTAAAGTTAATAAGATTCGTCTTGTTTGATATAAAGCTTGAAAGTCTATATTAAACAAGACAGTTTTATTTTGCGGATTTTTAAAGTTGGTGTTTTTCGTTGACAATTCAGCTTTGAAATGCTATGATTAAACAAATCATTAAGGAGGATATAATATTATGAAATCATATAAATTTTGGTTCTGCACAGGTTCACAGGATCTTTATGGTGATGAGTGCTTAAGCCATGTTGCTGAACACTCAAAAATCATTGTGGATGAGCTTAACAAAAGCGGTGTTCTTCCCTTTGAAGTTGTGTGGAAGCCTACCCTTATAACAAACGAGCTTATTAGAAAGACCTTTAATGAGGCTAATACAGATGAGCAATGTGCAGGTGTTATCACATGGATGCACACCTTCTCACCGGCTAAGTCTTGGATTT
>CAYWKY010000180.1:0-3958 GCA_964458915.1 uncultured Faecalibacterium sp. | reverse complement strand
ATCACAATTAAAGAATCATGACCGCTGAAAGTATTTTGTTTTATTTTTCTTTAAGCCTTTTTTCTATCAATGCCACAACCTTTTTAGTTGCGTTGCCGTCACAGCCGTCCATTTCTTTTTTGCAAAAATCCGCAAGTCTCTCTTTAGATGAACATTCTTTGGCTCTGCGTAATGCACCAAGTAAATCGTTGCTTGAATAAATTATTTCACCGGGCAAATATTTGTCATATGTGAAGTAAAATTCGCTCTCGTATTTGTCATAATCCGGCGCATAAAAGACCATAGGCTTGCCCATAAGCGAGGCATCGAAAACAATTGTTGAATAGTCTGTAACGATAACATCAGCAATGGCGAGAAGCTCAGTTGTTGGATCATCTGTGTAATCCTTAACTCTGGGATAAAACATACCCTTAATATATTGTTGCTTCATAAACGGGTGTCTTGAAAGTATAAACACCTCATCGTCATCAAGTTCTTCATTTAAGGTTGCCCACTTAATTTTAGGGTCAAAATCGGCTATTTCCCCGTCTTCTTCTCTAAAGGTTGGGAAGTAAACATAGACCTTTTTATCTCTCAACAGCGGATGCTTTTTGCAAATTTCTTCACGCTTCTCGTTATATTTGGTGTCGTTTACTATTAGGTCACTTCTCGGAGTACCTGTAGCTGAAATAATATCCATATCAACACCAAAAGCATGGCTGTAAATTTGTCTGACGTACTCTGAAGAAACGCAAACATCGGTGTACTGAGAGTGATATTTATATTCGTTAATTGGCGACACAAGGCTGGCACAGTCAAGCCCAAAACGCCTGAAAGCGCCTCCGGTGTACCAAATTTGGATAAGACTTTGCTCTTTTCTGAGTCTGCAATCTAACAGGCAGTCGATATAGTCATCGGTTACTATTACCTTGCTCGTAAGCACATACCTTCTTATTCTTATCATGTCTTTAAAGGTACTTGGATTCTTTTTATGGAAAGCCACCTTGTCGCCCTTATAAGCCGAATAAACTGTGTCTAAATTTTCGAGAAAATGACCTTCAGCTCTTGTTGAATAAAACAGAACCTTATTTTTAAGGGGACGCTTTTTATAATAGACAATTAGCAGCAAGCTAATCTGTTTAACAATAGCCTGTGTTAATTTTGAAATAAAGTGCTTGACCTTATCCCCTGCTTTTTTCATAGTCACATTTCTGAAATAGATGCCCTTGTATATACGGTACATCTTCCTGCAATCAGACGGCAAAGCCTGTTGATGATTTTTAAGGTACGCTATGGCTTTATCCTCAGGATAGGGAAGATATGCGCCTCTGTGAGAAAGCTTTTTAAAGCGTGAATGTGAATACAGCTTATACATATCTGAAACTGCGTTATCACTGAATGAAAAATGAATACCGTTTAAATGCTCCGTTCTGAAAAGCTTATTGCAAAAGAACAAATCCAAAGCATATGTGTGATCCTTTGGGTTGGTACGAGTCTGCTTAATATCCGAATAATAGCTCAAATCAGAGAAGGAATATTCAGACACATTATTTCCGTCAAACTGTGTCAAAGGCGAGGTTGAAAAGCCGTATTTATCCTTGCCTTCAAGAGCGCAATAATGTCTCATAAGGATTTTCGGGTTAAGCCTTGCAAAGCCGTCCTGGTACATAATATAGTCGGTCTTGCACATTTCCAGTGCATTATCCTTAAACTCACCGAGACTTTGAGCCTGAACGAAGGTAACATTTTCACATTGTTTCCACTTTTCAGGAAAAACATCTTTCAGTCGCATATCAACCAAAAGCTCAAAAGATGGCATAGTTTGCATAAAAATAGAGGAAACTTGAATTTCAAGTCTGTCAGACTCGTGATGGGCATTGTCATCGCTCATACCGATGCAAACAGTGACCTTAGGTCTTTCCGCCATTTCTTTCTTTTTAACAATGAGCCTGTCGCCGTCATAAAAAATATCTTTATTTTTCTGAGTCAAAGCTCGTTTTCCCGATTTTGACAGCTTTGCGACAAGAGCCGTAATTGCGTTAGCATATTTTTCTATTTCGCTTTCGCTAAGGGACCAAAAATGTCTATAGTAGCTATAAAGCAAAACAGTTATTTCTTTATGATATATTTGGTCGATATAGCAAACCGATTGCTTTTTCAGCTCTTTTTTATCAAAGTCGGTTACACATTTTTCTGCCGAGGCTTCAAAAGCTGACTTTGCCAAGGTTATTATATGCTCATAAGCGTCAAGATAATGCTCTATCGGTACCTCAGAGACACCCTCGTTATCAACGGGATTTACGTATGAGACTAAGCCCTTTGCCGAAACTGTAATATTATCGCTCTCGAAGGCGCAGGGAATTGAAAAAGCTGCTTCCCTTGCTTTGCCATATTTTTTAAAGCGTATATTTTTTTCTATGAGCTTGCTTTTTAAGAAAAGCTTATTCGTTACGGCAGGGTTCCAGATAATATCTGTGTCAAATTTATCGATTTTTTTTCTTCTCAAAAGTATATCTGTGCTTGAAAATTCATGCTTGCCGTAAATATCAGAGCTTGCCATTGGTGCAATGCAAAGGTCAGCCTGCTCCTGTTCAGCGCACTCATAAAGCTTTTTAATAAGATTTTCAGAGAAGATAACATTCTTATCACAAAAAGCAATATACTTACCCTTTGCAATATCGATACAGTGATTTCTTGCACCTGAAATACTATCCGTTTCAAATCTTATATACTTAAAGCGTTCATCGCTTAAATATGACTTCATGATTTCCGCTGTACTGTCAGTACTTGCAGCATCACACAAAAGGATTTCTATATCTTTAAGTGTTTGATTTTTCAACGAATCAATTGCATTTTTTAAGTTGATGCCATAGCTTTTAATTGCCATGATAACTGTAACTTTAACTGTCATAGTGAACCCTCCTGTTTTATTCTGTCATTGAAGCTACTGCTTTTAAAAACAACTCATCTTCTTTGAAGTTGTCATTTTTTTGAGTATTTTCCACTTCTTCGTCCGGCACAACACCTGTGTCTTCAAAGCTAACTGAGCTGTAGGGCAAAATTTTGCCTACCGATAAAAGTAAAGCACTGCCATCCGAAAGCTCAAAAGCCTGCTTGACAAGAGCCTTACCTGCCGTCGGATTGCCTAAAAGCTTGCCTTTTGAGAAGCATCTCATATTCTCAGCAAACAATTCTGCAGCGTGGGATGTATCTTTAGATATAAGAACGCAAACACTTAAATTAAATTCACCCGGCGCAGTAGAATATGTCTTAACTGCCTCGCCGTTTTTGTTTATGACAGTTGCCGCATTTTTATCCTGCTGTGTCATAGGTACAAACAGATCTAAAACATTCATTGCGTATTCGTAGTTCTGACTGCTGTTTGAACGAAGATCAATAACAACGCCTTTAATACCGGACTGTATAAAAGTATCAAGAGCCTCGCTTATCTTTGTGGCAGTTTCAGAGTAAAAATCTTTAATATCTATATATCCTATGCTTTCATAAACATCGGTTACAACAGACTGAGCCTCATAACTTTTTTTAATCGTTACATTTGTTTCTTTGTTTCCTCTTTTATATATTATATTTACGCTTTGAGTGAGAGTATCATTAAGTTTTGACGACATTTCATCAAAATTATTGCTATTTACCTCAATACCGTCAAAAGCTGTAATTATATCGCCCTTTTTAAGGCCGCTTTCCTTTGCAGGTGAGCCGTCATAAACGGCGGTAATTTTAATTTTGCCCTTTGAGGTTTCTGTGAATTTCACACCTACACCACTCATGCTGCCTTGCATTTCTTTTTTATAGCGATTGTATTCATCTTTTGTAAGATAAGTCGCATCATCACCTAAAGCGTTAACATAGCCTCTTATTAACGCACCTTTAAGAGTTTCCTCGTCAGCTTGGGCATAGTAGTTTTTCTCGATTATATCTGCAACCTCATCAAAGTACTCATATCTTTTGAGCTTTTCCG
>CAYWKY010000179.1:0-3993 GCA_964458915.1 uncultured Faecalibacterium sp. | reverse complement strand
CTTGTAGTTACCGACCAAAGTTTTGTTACTGCCATTTCACATCGCTCTTGTCCGGTCGAAGGAATTCTCGCTCAACCTGTGACTGAAACTTATTCCACTTATCGGCTTCAATTTTTAGCATGGGTGCATCAATAAAGCCGAGTGTATTTGCTTTGGCTGCAAGTTGATTGATGTTGTTACCGATAGAGGACAACTCACGCATCACATCATAAAATCTGTCGTCCGGCTTTTCTCTCGGCTCGTAACCTCGAATCAGTAATCGAATAAGACCGGCTTCTGTCATACACGCCTTCTTTGCTTTCTTTTCTAAGTCCTGTGCTTCTTTTCGATTAAAGCGGACAATCTTCTGAATGTTTCTCTTTCGCATTTTCATTCTCCCTTCTGTAATACTTGTTTAAGTTGTTAATTTGGAAAAGGCACATTGTAGTGACACCAATAAGTCCACCAATCAATGTGCCTATCGTAAAGAATATAAACTCTGACATAATTGCATTTCCTTTCTTCGGGGTATTAGGGGCAACCCCTAACGAGAGTTACCGTTTGGAAGCATTGGCTATCCAAATGGTCTGCTCGCTAAGAATATACACACGCTCCGGGTTGCCCCGACTTTTCATTTATCTTTCGTATTCCTTGCTCTTTGGCTTAAAAGGTTCGGCAATGATATTGCCACCTAAATCTCTGCGAAATCTCTCCGGCATTTTGAATTTTTCCTCGTATTTCTTCGCCAAGTCCTCCGGCAAACTCAGAAAACTTTCGCTCTCGATAGGGGCATAGCATACAAAGAAGTTCCCGAAAATAATATCTCGCATTTCCTTATCATCAGAGTAGATTGCTCTGTTCGGTGGCATATTTTTATACTTGCCTTCTTCATTACAGATGATTGCAACATCATCATCGTAAGGCATATACTCCTCAATATATCCACCAACAACCTCCTGCATTGCTTCAAGGGTATCGTCAATCTCAATCATCTTCGGATACTTATTTGGCTCAACAAGAAGGACTTTTATTTTTTCATTCATCGTTCATAACTCCTTTCAGGTTCTTTTTTCTGTTTGATTCCAAGTTCTAATTGAAGAAAGTCATTGAAGTCCTTGCCATAAGGCGGAGGATCATCAATGACTTTATATTCTCTTGGAAGAATTAACTGCAATGTTTTCGTTGCCATTCTTCCGATATTATCGTTATCCAAATGCAAAACAATCTGATTCACTTCCTTGTGCCTTTCCAAAAACTTCGTCAGTGCAATCGGGACTTTGCTCTCCATAATCTCTTTCTTAGGCTGATATACACCGGCAAGAGAAATGAGGTTGTACTCCCGAAAATCTTTGCCTTTCATTTTCAGAATTGTGGCATAAGATAATAGGTCTATGGCACATTCAAAGATGTGAACCTCTGTGCTTTTACTGTCGGCAATCTGAAAAGAATATTCCTTTTTACTGCCGGAACAATCACCCATAATTCTTTTTGCATTGGTGGAACGATAGGCTGCGTACTTCGGTTTCTTATGTTCGTCATACCCGATAAACACAACATTGTGATAGGGTAAGCTCTCCATAATCAACTCGTGTTGCAGACAAAAGTTTATTACTTCAAAGTCGATTCCTCTCCCGAAAAGATACCTAAAAATTCTATCTGTGGAAGCACTTTTATCAGGGAGAAGAAGTGGTACTTCTTTTCTTTCTTTTTGTTTTTCATAGACCGGCTTACATATTGCAGTGTGTCCGACAATGGTTTCTACCGCTTCAAGGAAGGTCATTCCTCTTACTTTCACAAGATAATCGAGGGCATTGTAGCCCCCGAATCCTCTTGACCACCACATCCATTTTCCATTGGAAATCTTTAGGCTATCGTGGGTTTTCGTGCAGTAAGTATTGCCGGAAATCCTGACAAGTTCATACGGTTCATAGTTCTTCAGATAGGTGAGCAGGTCCATTTCTTTTGCTTTCAGAATGACTTCCGGTTCAATAAATGGCATTTGCAATACCTCCTTTATCGTTCCACTTCCTTTGACTTATCTTTGGAATCCATCACTGTTTCAATGACTTTCTTTTCTCTGTCATAGGCATAAACGTGGTCGGAAAGAACCTCATCTTTTTCCACTTCCGTTTTATTTACACCACGAACCATATTGCCTAAGTCTTTCGGTGTCATTCCCATTTCTTTTGCAGATTCCTTTGAAAGAATCAGAACCTCATTCACAGATGACGGAAGAATATAGTAATCGTCCTGCACGACTTCCGAAATTTTTTGAAGAATTTCCGGATTCGCAATCGCTGCAGCACCATATACATTTTCTCTGTTTTTCAGAGTAAGAAGTTTTCCATTAGGTTTCTCATTTGTCTGTTCAAAAAGATTTTCTTCCACACCAAACAGAATATCTTCTATATCCACCAGTTCGGATGGAAACATTCTTTCTGTATTTTCAACTGCAAGATTATGAATGTCTTGTGTGGTTACACCCCAGATTTTCATCATCTCATTTGTAATGGGAATGCTGGAAGTTCCATTATCCATCTGTTCAATGGTGATTCTATAAAACACAAGCAAGTCATCTAACTTCTTGCAAGGTCTTGTTGCGGCTAATGCTTTGTTCTGCTTTCCATTTAATATCTGAGTGGTGATTTTATCTTTCGCCTTGTCAAAATCAAAAATGCTTCTCACATCAAATCCGATGTCGATACCGGCGTGTTTTACATATTCCTTTGCTACAATCTGCACGATTTCATCAAGACTCTTATTGTCCTTAAACGAATCATAGGCATACTCCAGATACAATCTCGGAGCAATGTTCATATCCTCTCTGTGAATGCTAAGTCCGTGTAAAATCACAGAATTGTTCTTTATCGTTTCATCAATGGAAACTTTTGCACCCTGATATTCTTCCGGCATTTCCTTTAAGATATTGTCTTTTACATAATCACAAAACTCTCTAAAATCCATACTTACACCTTCTTTCTGTCCTTTAAGGACACTGCATATTTCTTTAATCTTTCCTTGCTCTTATGAACTGCACCAATGGTGCAGTCATAAAAGATGCCTTTGTTTTTCTTATCTCTCATATGATTTTTCCTTCTTTCTTTCTGTAATTTCTTCTTCGTCCGGTTCGCCACCAACGATTTCATTTTCTCGCTTATCCATATTGAGCAGGATATTCAACTCATCAAGTCTAGCGGTTTTCGATTTCAGTTCATCTTCCTTCACAAAAGGTTTTTCCACCTCTTTCTTGGCAGTTTCAAACTGATTTTTCGTGTTTTCCAGTTCGTTTCTTGTGTCTGCAAGAGTTTCTGCAAAGCGTTCCAATCCGTTGTCAATACGAGTAATGTTGCCGAAAGTATCTTCTCCAAGAGGAACATTACGACTGGTTTCTCCCTTTAGCCTTACAACATAAGTTCTCTCTGTGGTGTCAAATAGAAGTTCCGTTTGGAATCCTCTGTACTCACCGAGAGGGATAGGGTCAGGACTGTTCATCTTCTTGCAGGCTTCCAAAATTGCATTACCGGCATCTGCTTTTTCGGAATAAAAAACACCCGATACCTTCATTCCGACAAATGTGTCGTCCATAGGTTTCGGGTGCTGTTTCACAGTTTCCACATCTTTTTCAAGTCCCTCGACACGAGAGTTCAAAGCTGCGATACGCTGTGGATAATATTTAATTATCTTATCTTCCAAAGCATATTTTTCTGATAGGAAGTTTGATTTTAACATTCTAAGTTTCTGTACCTGAATATCCAAATCCATCTTTTCTTTGATATACGGATTGCCGGTTGCCAGCATTTTAATCTCTGCATAAGAGAGGGCAGTTTCGTCAATATCTTCCGCAGAACGCACCGGAGATTTGCTTGTCATAATCTGACTTGCAAATTTTTGTTTGCCCTCAACCAACTGATAAAGGTATGCGTCAAAGGTCTGTTCCGTAACATAACGATAGATGTTGACCTCCGGATTTTGATTTCCCTGACGGATAATACGACCGGAACGCTGCTCCAAGTC
>CAYWKY010000178.1:0-4041 GCA_964458915.1 uncultured Faecalibacterium sp. | reverse complement strand
ATATAAGTATACAAAACTATTAAATATAAGTCAAGTATAAATCTATTTTGTGTGTAAATATCAGCAAGCAATAATTTAATTATTTTATTTACTGATAATAAAATAACATAGTTATAGTTTAGCTATAAAAAATAATTGCAATGTTTTAGTTTGGTAGCTATTTATAATGAGTCCTGTAAAAACAAGCTAAGAACATGATTTAAGTTATAATCAATAAAAAAGACATTTGATGGAAATTTTTTAATCGATCCAATCATCATTTAGAAAATTTCTATCAAACGGCTTAAAGCATAAAACATTTTTTAACCGGACTTAATTTAGCTTATAAACCTTGCGTAAGCCGTTCTAATATAAATGATAATCAAATAATCAACAGCTGAATGTGTTTAAAAGTCCCTACAGATTAAATTGTAAGGTTTTATAACACAAACGAAAGAATTTAATTATAGTTGTTTTCACCAAAAGATTTTATTATATGGTATGGTAATTTCCGTTTTCACTCCCCTTAACTATACAAAATCTTCATTTTGTATAGTTGTTAATTTTTTTAAGCTGCCCCATTTTTATTAAGATTTCCTATTTTTCCTGTCATTGTTGCAATTTGTCCTAATTAATGTTAGAATATAACAAATCATTTTAAGGAACGAAAATAATGCAAATAAAAATTCAAAACGGTGTTGTTGATTTAACAGGTGAACCGATTTTAAAAAAAGTTAATATTGAAATTAACACTCAAAGCCGTATCGGTATTGTTGGAAGAAACGGTTGCGGAAAAACAACTTTGTTGCGCCTTATTGCCGGTGAAATTCAACTTGCTAAGGATGACCCGACTCTCGACAGCCAGTTTATTATTTCAGGCAAACCAACCATAGGTACGCTTAATCAAATGGCTTTTAAGGATAACAGTTTAACCCTTCTGGAAGAAATAAGAAGTGCCTACGATTATATTATCAATATGATAAATGAGCTTGATATACTTCAAGCTAAAATGGATGACAATCCAACCCAAGACAATATCTCAAAATATACTACCCTGCTTGATATTTTCACTAACGAGGGCGGTTTTTATTTTGAAAAAGAGTATGAGGCAGCCATTAAGCGTTTCGGTTTTAGTGATTCTGATAAACAGAAGCCGCTTTCAGATTTCTCCGGCGGTCAGCGTACCAAAATAGCTTTTTTAAAGCTACTACTCTCTAAACCCGACTTGCTTTTGCTTGACGAGCCTACAAACCACCTTGATGTTGACGCTGTGGCTTGGATTGAAGATTACCTTTCCTCATATAAAAAAGCTGTCGTTGTTGTATCTCATGATAGAATGTTCCTGGACAAAACAGTGAACACTATTTATGAAATTGAACACGGCAAAACCTACAAATACAACGGCAATTATTCCGAATTTGTTGTTAATAAGCAAATTTTACGCCAGCAGCAGGCTAAGGAGTACGAAGCGCAACAAAAAGAAATCGCAAGACTTCAAGAGCTGGTAGAACGCTTTAGATATAAACCAACTAAAGCTTCAATGGCACAGTCAAAGCTAAAGCAATTAGAAAAAATGGACCTTATAGAGCCACCTGAAAATTACGATAACAAGGTCTTTCATACAGAATTTCAGCCCACAGTACGCAGTGTGAACGATGTTCTGACGGTCAGAGACTTGAGCATAGGCTACGACAAAGAGCTTTCAAAGGTCAGCTTTGACATAAAGCGTGGTGAACACATCGGAATCGTTGGTGGCAATGGATTAGGAAAGTCCACACTTTTAAAGACTCTCGTTGGTGCTATAGAGCCTCTTGGCGGTACCTATATAGTTGGCGGCTCAGTTAAAATCGGTTATTTTGACCAGCAAATGGCTCAATACACGAGCAACAACACTGTACTCGCTGACTTTTTAAATGAATTTCCTAATCTTAGTGATTTTCAGGCACGAAGTGCGCTTGGCGCTTTCTTATTCACAGGCGAAGACGTTTTCAAAACTGTTGATGTTCTCTCCGGCGGCGAAAAGGTACGACTTGCTCTTTGCAAAATTTTTAAAAGAAAACCAAACTTTCTTATTCTCGACGAGCCGACTAACCACATGGATATTTTAAGCAAAGAGAATTTAGAAAACATTCTCACTGAGTTTGAAGGTACCCTACTTTTTGTTTCTCACGATAGATACTTCATTAAAAAGGTAGCTCATCAAATACTTTCCTTTGAAAACTCAGGAACAAAGCTTTATAAATTCGGCTATGATGAATATATTGAAAGTCAAGCACTCCCCTCACCCATAGCTCAAACCACAGCTAAAATTGACGCAAAAGCGCCTAAAAAGGCTTTTACTACCCCGCTTAAGGAAAAGGCACGACGTGAAAAAGCTCTCAAAAAAGCGGAAGAAACCGTAGAAAAATTAGAAGATGAGCTTTCTAAGCTTAATGAACAGCTGACAAGTGAAGATATTCAAAGCGATTATATTAAGCTTGGCGAGTTGCAAAATAGTATTGCAGAGCTTTCACAAAAGCTTGATGAAGCTATGATAAAATGGGAAGAACTTGCATCACAAAGCGAAGAATAAAATATGAGCTGTAAAAACATTGTTTCTTACAGCTCATCAATTTTTTAAAATCCAAGAAGTCCAAACAGACCATATGACAACGCAGATGTTATAATTCCTGCGACAAGCACGCCTGCCGCTATAGTCGGAAAGGAGTGCTTTATTCTTATGTCCAACAAGTCAGCCACAAGTGCGCCTGTCCATGCGCCTGTACCCGGCAAAGGTATTGCAACGAATATAAACAAACCCCACAAGCGATATTTTTTTACATTGTCAGCTTTCCTTATTGATCTAGCCTCAAGCTTGACTATAACTCTTTCAATTGAAGGAATTTTCTTAAGCCAAGAAAAAATCTTTCTAATGAATAAAAGAATAAAAGGAATTGGTAGCATATTGCCAATATAACATATGATAAAAGCCTTAACAAATTCAATATCCATTATTTTAGATGCAATAAGCCCACCTCTGAGTTCAAGCACAGGTAATAAAGACACAATAAATGCAATAAGCTCCTGAGAAAGCTTACCCGCTAAATTATCAACTAAATATTGAGCTATAGTCTCTGACATAATGAGTCTCCTTACATGGCATTTTTATCAAGGAAAGCTTTTGCCTCATTTAAAATCAGCTTATCGTTTTCATAGTTGAGCGTTTTTTGAGCGCAGTAAAAATCAAACCAACCGCACTCTTCAATTTCCTCAACCTGAAGCTTATATTTTGTATCCTTAGTTTTAGCAAGGAAAATAGAAACACTTTTTTCGATTTTTCCTTGAATTGTATAATCGGATTTTTTAACGAAGCCCGGAAGTATTTCGATATGAAGACCGGTTTCTTCCAAGACCTCTCTCATTGCAGTTTCTTCATCGGTTTCACCCGGCTCAATATGACCCTTGGGGAAGCCCCAATGAGCGCTGCGCTTATTTCTAATCAGAAGATATTTTCTTATGTTGTTCTCGTACCTGAAAACAACTGCTCCGCAAGAGCTTTCATATAGACAATCAATATTGTAGCCGTTTTTTCCCTCGGCAAAATCAATAGCTGCCTTTATATCATTAACAATAAATCTTGTACTTTTAGGTGCAACAACCCAAACTACACCCTTGCCACCGTGTCGTTTTACTACAGCAATAACTCTACCGTCAAAATTTCTGACGGGATGATTAATTCCCATAATATATGCGTATTGGGCAGTGTTTTTTCTCGTTTTTCCGCCTTCAATTATGCCATAATTCAGCTTATACTTAAAGCCAAAACGAGTGTTAAACGAGTGCATTGGGGAGGTTACACGTACTTTGACGAATTTACCTAACATCATTTGTCCCCTTTAACGATATGCAACCAAGTGTATATACGGGTAACCCCATATCAAGGTCGCACTGAATATATGAAGACATTATACTTCTTTTGTCAATATTTTTCAATAGATTTCACAAGAAAATCTTTATTAATCCCAATCTTAAGAATTAAAAATAAAAAATATTATTAAACAGTTGTCTTTTATTATTCATTAT
>CAYWKY010000177.1:0-4046 GCA_964458915.1 uncultured Faecalibacterium sp. | reverse complement strand
CATAACTGATGACACTGATAAAGCACGCCGAACTGAATTTCTTAAATTTCAAATTGATGAGCTAACAAACGCAAAAATAGTTGTCGGAGAAAAGGATGACTTAATCAGCAAAAAGAAGAAAATTCAAAACAGAGAAAAATTAGTTACTGCTGTCAACCTTTGCAACTCGATTTTAAACGGCAACGACGATAAGGCAGGAGTTTTGTCTGAGCTTTACAGTTTAGCCGACGCTTTAAAAGAGCTTTCTTCATACGATAATAAATTCGCTGAATTTTTTGATTCGATAAGTGATTTTAAATACATCTTAGATGACTGTGCCGGCGAAATATCCGATGCGCTTGACGATTTAAACGATAATGAAACTAATATAGACGCTATTGAGGAAAGGCTGGATTTACTTTATAGGCTCTCAAAAAAATACGGTGACACCGAAGAAGAAATGCTTGAGTTTCTCGATAAAATCACCGAAGCATATAACAGCATAACTATGAGCGATGAAATTAAAGCTGAGCTTCAAAAGGAATATGATGAGTTAAGCGAGGAGCTTTTTAAAAGAGGCTGTTATTTGTCAGATTGCCGAAAACAGACAGCAATTGAGTTTGAAAATAAAGTTACTCAAGATTTACATTATCTGGATATGCCATCGGCGGTATTCAGTGTGGATTTTAAAGATGCGCCTGCAACGCGTACCGGAATTGACGATGCGGAATTTCTATTCACAGCTAACGAAGGTCAAGAGCCAAAGCCCCTTGCAAAAATCGCATCTGGTGGTGAGCTTTCAAGGGTTATGCTTGCGGTACGCTGTGCTTTATCGGACAGTGATGAGGTTTCAACGATGATTTTCGATGAAATCGACACAGGTGTCAGTGGTAGGGCAGCGCATAAGATTGCGTATAAGCTTCACCAGCTCGCAAAAAGCAAGCAAGTCTTGTGTGTAACTCACTTAGCTCAAATCGCCGCTTACGCTGACAATCACCTTTATATAGAGAAAAAAGTTCAAGACGGCAGCACTCGCACTGAGGTCACATCATTAGAGCCTGAGGCTCGTGTGAGGGAAATTGCAAGAATTATAGGTGGTGATATTGTAACCCAAACAACCCTCAATTCCGCCCGTGAGCTAATTGATTTCGCCAAAGAAGGCAAAAACTTGTAATTATCACTTGACTTTAATGTAAGTAAATATTAAAATAAACAAATATATAACGAACGTAAACCGGAAAGGAAAGAAATAAAATGAAAATCTATGAAGAGCTTGTTGCAAGAGGTCTTATTGCACAAGTAACAAACGAAGAAGAAGTTAGAGAATTAGTCAACGCAGGTAAGGCTAAGTTCTATATCGGTTTTGACTGTACAGCCGACAGCCTTACTGCCGGTCACTTTATGGCTTTGACTCTTATGAAACGTCTTCAAATGGCCGGAAATACTCCTATCGCGCTCATCGGTGGCGGTACCACCATGATAGGTGACCCCTCAGGTAGAACCGATATGAGAAAGATGCTTACAAAAGAAGACATTGACCACAACGCAGAATGCTTTAAGCGTCAAATGGAAAAATTCATCGAGTTTGGCGAAGGCAAAGCTATGATGATTAATAACGCAGATTGGCTTATGAACCTTAACTATATCGATATGCTGCGTGATGTTGGAGCTTGTTTCTCAGTTAACAATATGCTTCGTGCTGAGTGTTATAAACAAAGAATGGAAAAAGGTCTTTCATTCCTTGAGTTTAACTATATGATCATGCAAAGCTATGACTTCTACTACCTTTTCAAAAACTATGATTGTAACCTTCAGTTCGGCGGTGACGACCAGTGGAGCAATATGCTTGGCGGTACTGAGCTTATCAGAAGAAAGCTCGGAAAAGATGCCAACGCAATGACAATTACACTTCTCACTGACTCACAGGGTAAAAAGATGGGCAAGACCGCAGGTAATGCTGTATGGCTTGATCCGAATAAAACAAGTCCTTATGAGTTCTATCAGTATTGGAGAAATGTTGATGACGCTGATGTTCTCAAGTGCATCAGAATGCTCACATTCCTTCCTATTGAAGAAATCGAAAAAATGAGCGATTGGGAAGGTAGCCAGCTTAATACAGCTAAAGAAATCCTCGCTTATGAGCTTACTAAGCTTGTGCATGGCGAAGAGGAAGCTAAGAAGGCTGACGAAGCCGCTAAAGCTCTTTTCGGCGGCAAGGCAAATACAGATAATATGCCAACTACAACACTTGCATCAGCTGATTTTACTGACGGCGCTATTTCACTTATCGACATGATGCTTAAAGCCGGTATAATCAAGTCTCGTGGCGAAGGCAGACGACTCATTGAGCAAGGCGGTGTCTCTGTTGACGACGAGAAAGCTAAGAGCTTTGCCGACACAATTGAACTTAGTGCTTTTGAAAAAGGCTATGTTATTGTAAAAAAAGGCAAAAAAGTGTTTAACAAATTCATTGTTGAATAATATCTATACTAAGGGCTTCTTTCGGCATAAGTCAAAAGAAGCCTTTTAAACTGACACAGAAAGCTCCTTAGTCCTAAAATTCATTTATCTATCAGTGCTTTTTTTTAATAAGTTACACTCTTTTTATTGAAAAAAACTTTGGGCTGTGTTATTATAATACATATATTATTCTTACAAAAGGAGAATGAGCAATGCAAAACATTAAAAAAACTCAAACAATTACACTTGCCTATTTAGGCGCAATTTTATCTCTAATCGGTGTGCTTATATTCAATATTTTGCCGACTTCAGATTTCGCAAACAGCATTGACCGTTCAGGTAAAGACGCAGTTTATCTCTTAACCGCTTCGCCTATACTTGTGTTTATTGGTGCAGTTGTTTTCATGTTAGCTTTTTTAAAGGATTATAAAATCTGGAACAGCTTTCTTTCAGGTGCTATGGTTAAAGGTGCAACTATATTTTTCGCCGTTGCGCTTATTTATAATTTTGCGGTAACACTTTCATTCTTTATTTCACAATTCTCTCTCGGCTTCGTTGCTTCTTTTGACGGACTTGTTTATGAGGGATTGGCAATTGTAACTATTGTCATTGCAATTTTACAGGTTGTTTTCGCAACTCTCGCTTCAGCAGCAATTTTAAGAAACAGTAAATAAGGCTTAAGCCTAAAAATAATTATACTCAATTCACAGAGGTGCAGTATGGACAAAAAAATTTATACGATAGCAACAGCTCATCTTGATACGGTTTGGAACTGGGACTTCGAGCATGTTATCAATGTATGTTTAAAAGAAACTCTCGATCAAAACTTTAAGTATTTTGAACAGTACCCCGACTATCGTTTTAACTTTGAAGGTGCTTACAGATATGAGCTTTTCGAGGAGTATTACCCTGAAAAATTTGAACAACTTAAAAAGTACATCGATCAGGGCAAGTGGAATGTAACAGGTAGCTGTTACGAAAACGGTGACGTAAATATTCCTTCACCCGAAAGCCTTTTCAGAAATATAATTTACGGCAACCTTTATTTTGAAAAGAAGTTTGGAAAAAGAAGCAACGACATATTCTTACCTGACTGCTTCGGCTTTGGTTGGGCATTACCTTCAATTGCAGAACACGCAGGACTTAAAGGCTTTTCAACACAAAAGCTTTCATGGGGCAGCGCTTACGGTATTCCTTTTGATATTGGTTATTGGTACGGCGTTAATGGTAAGCCGATAATCGCTTCTCTCGATGCTAAGTCATATTGCACAACATTTAAAAAGGTCAGAACTAAAAAGGATCTGACAGAAAAATTAGATAAGAATGTAAAGAAGTACGACCTTCCGATGACATTTGCTTATCATGGTGTCGGTGACGTAGGTGGAGCACCTAAAGAAACTTCTGTTAAAACAGTTTCCGATGAAATCAAAACTAACGACTCAAACGACATTAAGGTTTTAGCCTCAACTCCCACAGAATTTTTTGACGATGTTTCAGAACTTTCCGATGATATTCTCAGAAAGCTTCCTACATATAACAATGAGCTTGTTATGTCAACACACGGCGTTGGTTCATATGTTTCAAGAGCTTTTTCAAAGAGAATGAAC
>CAYWKY010000176.1:0-4064 GCA_964458915.1 uncultured Faecalibacterium sp. | reverse complement strand
TCCCGATTATGAGGACACAATTAAATATATAACTATGAAAATTGAAGAAGCGGACAGAAGCAACACAACAAGACTTCTTAAAATTAAAGATATGCTTTTAAAAGATGCTCACGGTTATGAAGCAATATAAAAATAAAATGCGGTTGCAAGTTTAAGCTTGTTACCGCATAAATTTTAGGTGAATATATGAACGATAAAGAATTACTTATTTCACACGCCTTAGACATAAAAGAAAAGTGTGCTGACAATTCTCTTATTTTAGGCACAAGCTTTATGTCTGTTGAGCAAATAAGCGACGTTAAAGCTATAGAAAGAAATCTTTCAGAATATGTTATGACCTTCTACTACGGAGGCTATGAAAACGCGGAAAGGTGCATAGCTTTATTTGTACCGAAGTTTTACGGTGAAATTAGTCCTCAGGCTTATTTTAAGGAAAATGAAGACGAAGACCCATTGTGTATTCTCCGACTTAAAAAGGATAGGTTCACTAACCTTTCTCATAGGGATTATTTAGGCGCAATTATGGGTCTTGGTATCAAGCGTGAAATGATAGGAGATATAATAGTCAGCGATAGTGGTGCAGATGTTTTCTGCCTTAAAAGTATAGCAACGTATATCTCTCAAAACCTGAAAAAATCTGGCAGAGGCAGTGTGGAAATTGAAATATTGCCAACATATGAATATAAAAGCGGCAATGAAAAAACTGAAATTAAGTTTTATTCTGTCGCTTCCTTAAGGCTCGATAACATTGTTTCCGCTGTGTTTAACCTCTCTCGAAGTAACGCTTCAGAAGCTATAAACAAGGGCATTATCTATGTTAATTCATCTCAGTGCTTAAAAAGTGATTTGATTATAAAGCAAGGCGATAAAATTGTTTTCAGAGGCAAAGGAAAAGCCATGCTTGATGAAATTATAGGCGAAAACAAAAAGGGCAGAGTACATATTAACATAAAGAGATATTTATAAAGTATAATTTTTATCTTAAGGCTAAAACTACTGTCGGTGATATTATGACAGAATTTACTGACAGCTATAACGAAAATCTCCATGCGGTCAACACAGCACTTAAGGTGGGAGAGAGCTTTGATATTTTAGTCAAACGCCTTAAAATAGGCGGAAAACCTGCAACTTTTTATTGCATAGATGGCTTTGTCAAGGACGAGATGTTTGAAAAGGAGTTGGAGTATCTAAGCAAGCTAACACCTGAACAGCTAAGTGAAATTGACACAGCTGATGAGTTTTGCGACACTTATATAACTTATATTGAGTCAAGTGTTGAAGAAAAATTAGACAAATTTATTACCTTTATTTTGTCCGGAGCAATAGGACTGGTAGTTGAAGGTTTCACAAAGGGAATTATAATAGATTGCCGAACCTATCCTGCAAGAGAAGTGCAGGAGCCGGAATCTGACAAGGTATTAAGAGGTTCACATGAAGGTTTTGTTGAGACTGTAATATATAATACAGCTCTTATAAGACGAAAAATCAGAAATGTAAATTTGAGATTTAAGGCTTTTCAGGTTGGCTCAGAGAGCAAAACAGATATAATTGTTTGCTACCTTGATGATATGGTGAATAAAAAACAGCTTGATATACTCACAAAAAAACTTACAAGCATAAAAGTTAAGAGCCTTGCTATGAGTCAAGAAAGTTTAAAAGAGTGCCTGATACCTAATCAACACTGGAATCCTTTTCCAAAGGTGCGTTACACAGAAAGACCTGATGCGGCGGCAGCGTGTATATACGACGGCAATATTATAATTCTCACCGACGGTTCACCTTCGGCGATGATTATTCCCACAGGAATTTTTGATTTTATACAGGACATCAATGACTATTATTTTCCGCCCTTTGTTGGTACCTTTATTCGTATAGTGAGAACTACGGTGTTTATCCTTTCAATGCTCTTTATTCCGGCTTGGTATCTGCTGACGGAATATCATAACAGCTTGCCCGATTTTCTAAAGTTTATGCTTATTGAAGAGCCATACACAGTACCGATTATAACTCAGCTTTTAATTGTGGAGTTTGTTATAGATACTTTGCGCTTGGCTTCTCTTAATACGCCGAGTGCCCTAAGCTCATCCTTTAGTGTTGTTGGCGCTTTGGTACTGGGTGAGTTTGCTGTACGCTCCGGTTGGTTTGTTTCTGAGGTGGTTTTATTCATGGCTTTTGTGGCTATATCTAATTTTACACAGCCGAGCTTTGAACTTGGCTATGCGATTAAAATTTCACGAACCTTTATTCTTATTTTGTCGGCATTATTTAAAATATGGGGCTTTGTAATAGGCCTTATCATAGTTTGCCTCGTTATCGCTTTCACGAAAACCTTAGACGGCTACACATATCTTTACCCGATTTTACCCTTTAATTGGAAAGCACTTAAATCACTTTTATGGAGACAACCGATAAAATGTGAATATGAATAAAAAATATGGACTGCTACCGATTTGATAGCAGTCCTTTAACTTACAGCATAAAATCCTCAGGTGTAAAATCACTTTGGAAAGTTATTTTTTGCGGAATACGTTTAAGAGGATCATATTTATATTTTCTGCAAAAATCATCAGGCTCTTTAACGCCTTCCTTCAAGCACAAAATATTTTCTTTGTCGCTTGTGAGTGTACCATAAGCACAGTTAGCACATTTTTTAGGATAGTTTTTTTCACTGAATAATTTTTGTTTCATTTTTTTCACCTATTCGCTTTGATGAGCCTATTTTATCATAAATAAAAGCTATTATCAACACAAACTGTCAAATTACTTTAATATGGGTGTACCCATTTCGTCAAAATTAACCTTTTTAATTCTTGTGTGACGGCATGGGTCATAAAGAGATTCCTCACAATAGGTGCCACATTTGCCGGTGAGATGTGAAGCCGGGCGTGAGTGATAAACTAAAAGTGTGTCGCCGTTTTCGTCTACAGTGAAGCTATTGTGACCAGGACCTGCTTCACCGACTAAATCTTCGGTACGAAGCACAGGGTAGGGGAGCTTAGTCCAGGAAGAAATATCCATAAGGTTACTGTCCTCGTCGGCACAAAGCTGACCGATACAATATTCTGCCCCGGTACCGGAAGCAGAAAAGAAGACATAAACCTTGCCACCTGATTTTAGCACACTTGCACCTTCATTGACACGGTGCTTGATTTTTTCCCAGTCATATTCAGGTTTAGTGAGCATAATAGGCTTTGTAATAAGCTTGTTCGGCTCTTTCGGGTCGATTTCCGCCATAAATAAAGAAGAGTCCCCTATAATTTCCGCCCAAATGAGATAGTGTTTGCCATTATGCTCAAAGTAGGTTATATCAAGGGAAAAACTGCCAAAAGAAACATCATCGCCTTGTGAGGCTTTCATTTTGCCAAGCTCATGCCATGTGCCTGATATAGGGTCGCTGTCACAAGAAAGCACATAAGGCCTAATATTCCAAATGTTATCGCTATCGCCTGCGGCAAAGAATATATACCATTTGCCGAGAATGTTGTGAATTTCAGGCGCCCAAATGTGTTTTGCCATATTTCCCGATTTATGTGCGGTCCATATTGTGTACTCCTTAGCATCTCTAAGACCTGATACGCTTTCGCTGCGGCGCAAAATGATTCTGTCATAGCCTTTGTCTACACTGCCGTATGCAGGATATGAGGCTGTGAAATAATAATAGGAGTCAACACCGTGAGTGATAAACGGATCGGCACGCTCTGTTATAAAAGGGTTAGGGTAGGTAATAGGTTGTTTCATAATATGGTTTCCTTTAATTTTTGATATAACATATATCTGCTATAAGTAATGTGCGGTGTGCAACTCACGCTTGAAGGTAATTTATGGCACACTTAGTTTTGAAGTAGAAACTTGTTTTCTGTTTTCTTAAATAGCAAACCCATTTGTTATAGAGGCAAAGTTATGATACGCTTGTTGTATCATAACTTTTAGGTGGCTTGCTATCATTCCATTCCTTTCCTTGCTTTGGTCGGTGGGAAAAGGACAAGCTCTCGCAAGAGGGCTTTTTCTATTTTTTATTTATTTGTTTTGTTGATGGCCGAAGCTATCTTTTCAGCATGGATATC
>CAYWKY010000175.1:0-4077 GCA_964458915.1 uncultured Faecalibacterium sp. | reverse complement strand
GTCTCATAGTTGAGGATTATAAATTAGAGGGTGCCGGCGAAAAAGATATTGGGGCTATCGCTTCTTATATTGAATCGGCAAGCGAAACCTCAATAGTTATATTTCACCAAAAAAACTCTGATTTTTCTCTTGCAAAGGCTAAAAAGGCGGCGGATCTTATCTCAAAGCACGGAGCTGTTTGCGTACTTAACAAAAGAACAGGAAACGACCTTATAAAGCCACTAATTTCTTCGGCATCAAAGTGCGGTTGCGACTTAACACCGCAAATGGCTAATTACCTTGTGTCTGTTGTGGGTGACGATTTTAATGTGCTGATTAATGAGCTGCATAAGGTTTGCGGATATGCCGGCGAGGGAGAGATAACTAAAGCCCACATAGACAGTGTTGCCGTTAAGACAGATGAAGCTAAAATATATGATTTAACTAAGGCTCTTATTCAAAAGGATTTCGATAAGGCATATAAGGTTCTTCACACCCTTTTGAAAAACAAGGTTCAGCCGGAATATATTATGGGTACCATTATCAGCACCTATGTTGATATGTACCGTGGCAAGGTGTCCTTGTCCTGCGGTGAGCGTGCCGACGCATTGGCTTCACCCTTTGATTATAGAAATACGGCTTTTCGTTTGACAAATGGGGCGAGGGACGCATCAAGGCTCGATTTGCCAACCATTCGAAAATGTCTTGATGTTTTATCTCAAGCTGACATGAAGCTGAAAATGAGCAGCGACGATAGTGTTATTGTTCTCGAACAGCTTATGGTGCGACTTTTTCTTGTGACGAATGGAGAAAGAGTATGATAAAGCTTGACAGACCCATTATTGTCGAGGGCAAGTACGACATAATTAAGCTTTCTAATATAATAGACGGCTTAATAATTAAAACTGACGGCTTCGGCATATTTAAAGACAAGGAAAAGCAAAAGCTATTAAGACGATTGGCTGAGGAAAAAGGCATAATAGTACTGACAGACAGCGATTCGGCAGGATTTTTAATTAGAAATTTTATATCTTCCAGTGTACCCAAGGATAAGATAACCCATGTGTACATTCCCGATTTATATGGCAAAGAAAAGAGAAAAACCGAAAAATCCAAAGAGGGAAAATTAGGTGTTGAGGGTACCCCGGAAAAGATAATTCTCGAAGCTTTTTCAAAAGCGGGAATAACTTGCGAGAAAAGTCAGAGAGAAAATCGACGGCTTATAACTAATATTGACCTTTATGACTGTGGTCTTATCGGTCAGGATAATAGTAAGCAGAAGCGTGTTAAGCTCCTTAAAAGCCTGAGCCTTCCTGAAAGAATGTCTACCTCCTCGCTTATAAAAATACTTAACACCTTTGTTACATATGATGAGTTTATTAGTAAAATAAAGGAGCTGAATTTATGCGAATAGGTCATGGATATGATGTACATAAGCTCGTTGTGGGCAGAAAGCTTATTCTCGGCGGAGTCGATATTCCTTATGAAAAAGGACTTTTAGGTCATTCAGATGCCGATGTGCTTCTTCATGCCATATCCGACAGTCTTTTAGGTGCGGCGGCTATGGGCGATATAGGCAAGCTTTTTCCCGATAATGACCCGAAATATAAGGGGGCGGACAGCCTTGAGCTTTTAAAGCAGGTCTATAGCTGTTTAAAGGAAAAAGGTTATGAGCTTGTAAATATAGATGCTACAGTTTTAGCGCAGCAGCCGAAGCTTCGGCCCTATATTGACCTTATGCGTGAAAACATAGCAAAAGCCTTAGATGTGGATATAGACTGTATCAGCGTAAAAGCTACCACCGAAGAGGGACTCGGTTTCACAGGCGAGGGCAAAGGAATTGCCGCACACTGTGTTTGTTTAATTAAGTAAATGTTTTTTGAAAGGAAGAGATATATGAAAAACAAAATGACAAAACTTACAGCGCTGCTCATTTGCATTGTAATGCTCATGGGCGTACCCTTTACGGCTCTTGCTGCCGGAAATGAGGTTACAAGAGTTGCCGTAACAATTAACGGTGACAGTCACAATTCAAGAGGCATAAGCTGGTACACAGAGGAAAAATGCGGTAGCTTTGTGCAGATAGCTAAAGCTGATGAAAGCCTTGAAAATGGCACTGTTGTTGAAGGCAGCAGCTATAAGGCTATGGAAAAGTATGTACATAAAGTAACTGTAAGCTCTTTGGAGCCGGGCGTGAAATACGCATACAGAGTTGGTGACGGCAGTGTTTGGAGCGAGACAGGCTATTTCACCACAAGTGATCCGGAAAATGATAAGACCGAGTTTATTGTTATTTCCGATGTTCAGGCCAGCAACGAAACTAACTTCCAAAAAGCGGCAGTGGTTATGAAAAAGGCCACAGAAACAATGCCTAACCATGAGTTTATAGTTAACCTTGGTGATTTCGTGAACGACTGCACTAACGAAGAATGGGATAGCTTTTTCAGAAACTTCGCTTTCGCTAACATGAACACAACAATGGTTCCTGTTGCAGGTAACCACGAGGGTAATTTGCAGTGGAACAAATTCAACAATATGTTTAATATTGGTGCTGCAAAGGGCAGTGTAACAACTACAGGCTGTTATTATTCCTTTGATTGGGGCGATGCTCACTTTGCTGTTCTTAACTCTAATGATATGTACCCCATGTCACAGCAACAGCTCAATTGGCTTAAAAACGACATGAGAGCGAGCGACGCTCAGTGGAAGATTCTCCTTATGCACAGAGCCGTTTATTCCGCAGGCAAAAACATCAATAAGCCCGACACAATTATTATGCGTGAGGTACTTATCCCCGTTATTGACGAGCTTGGTATCGATGTAGTTTTCGCAGGACACGACCACATGTATTTCAGAACAAAGCAGGTCAAGGGCGATAAGGTTCAGCTTTGTGAAAGCGTAAAGGAAGTTTACAATGGTGAGGAAACTGAGTTTATGCTCAATCCTGTCGGTACTGTTCACATTCTTCCCTCAACAACAGGTACAAAGCGTTACAGTGTCAATGAGAATGCAATTCCTCCCATACTTGATTGCGGCGATGTTGTCAGAAACACTAAATCAGGTGGAGTTTTTGCAACTGTATCAATGGACAGGGCGATAAGGTTCAGCTTTGTGAAAGCGTAAAGGAAGTTTACAATGGTGAGGAAACTGAGTTTATGCTCAATCCTGTCGGTACTGTTCACATTCTTCCCTCAACAACAGGTACAAAGCGTTACAGTGTCAATGAGAATGCAATTCCTCCCATACTTGATTGCGGCGATGTTGTCAGAAACACTAAATCAGGTGGAGTTTTTGCAACTGTATCAATGGACAGCGAACACTTTGTTTATAAAGCATATATAGTTGATGATGAAACTCATGAAAAAGAGCTTATCGACACTTATGCTATTAAGAAGACGGAAAAAGCTGAGTCAAGCGATTTTGTTAAACTGCCTACAGACCATGTTTTAACTTTGCCAGGCAATATTATTAACTTTGCCGTTCAGCTTATTAAGATGATATTTACATATCTGTTTAAACTGCTTCCGGCGGTTATTTAAAATAAATATAAGTCATCCGATGCCTTTTAGCTTCGGGTGACTTTTTTCCTTGTGCAAAGGTAAATATTACCATATATCAATTGACAAAGAAAATATGCTTTGATATACTAATGATATGGAAAATATTTACAAGAAAAGGTGAAAAATATGAAAACAAATCAAAAAATTCTTTGTTTGTTGCTTTGCTTGCTTACGGTTTTCTCCACATTAAGCCTAAGCCTTGAGGCGGCGGCAGTGAGCGTTTCCGCAACTAGTAAAATAACCGTTGAGCCAAAAGCGGACAGCGTAACTATGAGCTGGAAAAAGGTATCAAATGCTACAGGCTACGCTATATATAAAAAGACAAACGGAAAATGGGTTAAAATTAAAACTCAAAGCTCAACTAAATATACCGTAAAAAATCTTACGGCATCAACAAATTATGAGCTTGGCGTTAAAGCCTATCGCAAATATAAGGGCGACACCTATTGGTCAAAGCTTAAAAGCATTAAAACAAAAACTAAGGCTATGGCTTCGCCTAAAGCACCAACCTTATCAGCGACTAATGACAGTGTTACTC
>CAYWKY010000174.1:0-4093 GCA_964458915.1 uncultured Faecalibacterium sp. | reverse complement strand
AGAAGAGCCTTGCTGAAATCGCTATGAGCTATGGCTATGTATATGTTGCTCAAATTGCTATGGGCGCTAACATGGCTCAAACACTCAAGGCAATTCAGGAAGCTGAAGCATATCCCGGTCCCTCACTTATCATCGGCTATTCACCTTGCGAAATGCACTCAATCAAGGGCGGTATGATCAACTGCCAGTCTGAGATGAAGAAAGCTGTTGAATGTGGTTACTGGAACATCTTCCGTTACAACCCTGCTCTCAAGGCTGAGGGTAAGAATCCCTTTACACTTGACAGCAAAGAACCCAACGCAGAGTATCAGGCATTCATCAAGAATGAAGCTCGTTACACAAGACTTATGCGTGAGTTCCCCGACAGAGCAGACAAGCTCTTCTCAAAGAGTGAAAAGGTTGCTATGGATAGATACGCACATCTTCTTAAGCTTAAAGAGCTTTACGCTCCTGACGCTGAATAAGATTTAGCAATAAAACCAAATAGAACTAACTAAACAAAAGGGTTTCTTTGGGCTGAAAAGCCTGAAGAAACCCTTTGTTGATTTCTGTGTTTACTCCGTAAACATATCGAGAGAGCGAAGCTCTCACAACCAATGGAGATAGGTACTTTTGTGTTGTAGAACACAAAATGTACCTGTCCCCATTTACCCACTTGCTTTTTTATATTGGAAAAAGGAAGCGGACAGGCACTTTCAAACACAAAAGTACCTGTCCACTTATAATATCTCCTTACAACTATAACAAGCTTATTATTTTGCCGCTACGGTGTTTGACTGATTGCCTGCGCCGTCATATGCGACAATAGTGTAGGTGTCACCAATATTACCGCTTTCGTCGGTATAGCTGAGTCTATGAGTACCGTCAAAGGTCTCAGCACGACACAAGAACTTGCCGTTCTTTTCAATGCGATAATGTGATATACCGATATTATCCTTAGCCATAGTCCAGCTAAGTTCAACTCCGTTTTCGCCTTGAGTCTTATTAAACTCACCCATTACAGGTGCTTGAGTTTCCAAAGTAAAATCCTTGGCTAAATAATCACGATAGGTCTGCATAAACACACTGCTAACTTGATTTTCGCTGTAGTAGTGAGTATATGAGAAAGTTATAATATTCTCGCAATAATGTGATGCTATCTCCATTTGACGAGTGAACCTATCGAGTGTTGCCGGAACTGACACAACATTTTCGCTCGCCGGTCTTGTGAGCCAACCTGCACCAACGCCGTCGGCAATTGCCAAGGTGAAGTTTTCGCAGTTTGCCCAAAGCTTTAAGTCAGCGTCGCTTTCATTTACTGCCATATAGTACATTTCCCACACAGTTCTCAAGTCTTCCTCATCTATCCAATCAGCTCCAACTGCGTCCTGAGGTGCAATTATATCGCCGTCACGCCAATTAACCTGAGTGAAGACCTTTAACCACTGAGCGAAAGCTGCGCTTTTGCCCAAAGAGAGATAATTAGATGTGAAGGGACTCATCATAAGCGGCAATGAGGGGTCAACCTTTGTTGCCCTATTGAGAACAGTGTTAAGACCTTTAACCGCCTTCGAGGTACCCGGCTGACAATTTAAAATATTGTTCAGCTCCATTGTGAAGTACCAACCGTAAAAATTATCCTTGTAGCTGTTATAGTACTTGCTGTATATATCCTCCAGCATATTTGCAGTTATGTCGCAAACCTTTGTGAACTGACCGTCTAAAGTGCCTGTTGTCCAGAAAGCGTCAAACATTGTAAGTCCCACAAAGACCTTAATATTTGTTCCTTTAACAGCCTTAAGTGCTGAACCTACCACATCGGCCGGGTACTCTGCCGAAGCAAAGGTGTCGATGCCGCTATCATAATAAGCTGTCCAAGCGCCGTTTGCGTCCATGTTGGCAATATCCTGCAAAATAAGATATTCTATACCGTCGTTTTCCATTAACTTAACCTCACTTGCCCAGCGTTCCTCGCTCCACTGTGAGCTAAACCAAGACTGAACAAAGGTACCGTTAAATTTTGCCTGACAAATCTGCTCGGAATTTGATGGCGGTTTACTGCCTGCAGGGAGGACAGTAAATAAAAAAACAAGAACTAAGCTTAACATTTTAAACCATTTTGATAAATTGCTAAACATCATTTTTCCTCCTATTGTCGTATTATCAACAGTATATCATATAACTGTAGCCAATTCAATAGAAAAAGAGCAACAAACAGAAGAAAAAAAGCCTCCCGGAACAAACCGAGAGGCTCTCACTTAGCTATCTTGTACTATCAAACAAGTTCAATGATGCACATTTCAGCAGCATCGCCACGACGGGGACCTGTTTTGATAATACGGCAGTAACCGCCGTTTACGTCCTTGTACTTAGGGCCGATTTCGTCAAAGAGCTTCTTAACAACATCTTCCTTTGTGATGTATGCAAGAGCCTGACGCTTGTTGTGAAGAGTTGCGTCCTTACCGAGAGTAATCATCTTCTCAGCCATTGCGCGAACTTCCTTTGCCCTTGTAACGGTGGTTTCAATGCTACCCTTCTCTAAAAGATATGTTACCATACCTCTGAGCATAGCGTTTCTGTGATCTGTAGGTCTACCGAGTTTTCTGGTGCCTGCCATTAGAAATCACTCCTTTACCGTTAAATAGAATTTGTTTTATTCGTCTTCACTGCGAAGATCGAGACCGAATGAATGAAGCTTATTAATAACTTCATCGAGAGATTTTTTACCAAGGTTACGAACCTTCATCATCTCATCCTCAGTCTTGTTTGTCAGATCCTCAACAGTGTTGATGCCTGCACGCTTCAAGCAATTAAATGAGCGTACTGACAAGTCAAGTTCCTCAATAGTCATCTCGAGAACCTTCGTCTTGACATCCTCGCCCTTATCGACCATTATCTCTGTGTCGTAGGCCTCACCTGAGAGGTCTCCGAACAAAGCGAGATGCTCGTTGAGAAACTTGGCAGCGAGTGAAACAGCTTCTGTAGCTGATATAGTACCATTAGTCCACACCTCAAGTGTGAGCTTGTCAAAACCAATGTCCTGACCGACACGCATGTCGTCAATTGTATAATTTGCCTTTCTAATCGGGGTGTAAATTGAGTCAATTGCAATTACGCCGATTGCAGGCTGCATGAGCTTTTTATTTTGCTCTGCTGATACATATCCACGACCCTTAGCAACAGTGAGTTCCATGTTGATATGAGCGTCCTTATCAAGTGTGCAGATATGGTGGTCTGCGTTGATGATTTCAACTTCTGAATCGCACTTGATGTCACCGGCTAAAACTTCGCCTTCGCCGCTTGCATCAATATACACTGTTTTGGGTCCTTCACCATGGATTTTAAGAATGACACTCTTAAGGTTGAGTATAATCTCTGTTACATCCTCTTTTACACCGGGGATAGTTGAGAACTCATGGAGAACGCCATCAATTTTCACACTGGTGATTGCATAGCCGGGAAGTGACGAAAGAAGTATTCTTCTAAGGCTGTTGCCTAATGTCACGCCGTAGCCACGCTCTAACGGTTCAACGATAATCTTTCCGTAAGTACCGTCAGCTGCTAATTCTGCAGTTTCGATTCTGGGCTTTTCAATGCCTATCATGCAAAACCCTCCTTCTTAATTTGTGGATGTGTTTTACGCTGGTTGCCGTAGCCTATTACTTAGAATAGAGCTCGACGATAAGGTGTTCTTCAACGGGAGTTGAAATCTGATCACGCTCAGGAAGAGCGAGCACCTTTGCGGTAAGGTTGTCACTGTCGAGGTCAAGCCATGCGGGGATGGGTCTTGATGCGTTAGCTTCAAGAACTGTCTTGATCTTAACACTGTCACGGCTCTTAGCTCTGATTGAGATAACATCGCCAACCTTGAGAAGGTATGAGGGGATGTCAACCTTTTTGCCATTAACTGTGTAGTGTGCGTGAACAACAAGCTGTCTTGCTTCAGCACGTGATGAAGCCCAGCCAAGTGTGTAAACTACATTGTCAAGACGGCTTTCGCAGATACGAAGAAGGTTATGACCTGTTACGCCTGCTTTCTTTTCAGCCATATTGAAATATTTACGGAACTGGCCTTCCTGGATACCGTAATAACGTCTGGCCTGCTGCTTAGCAC
>CAYWKY010000173.1:0-4105 GCA_964458915.1 uncultured Faecalibacterium sp. | reverse complement strand
CCATGTGTCATCTTCTGCACTTGCTGTGAAAACTAAACAAAACATTGATATGGTTATGAGGGTTAAGAGTAAGGTTAGTTTTTTATATTTTTCATGATAATTCCTCCTATTTTTTTCTTTATACCATATTTTACCACTCTTATGTGAAATCTACATGAAGTTTCATTGGAGCAATAACAAAAAAGCAATATATATTTTAGTGATTTTGCTACATTGGAATACCTCACTCACCTCTTCGGCAGGGTACAAGCAAGGCAGAAAAAAATCAAGGCAATTTTAATTTTTCTCTTTAACTATGGTTTTTTATGTGATACAATATATAATCAGAAGTTAGATATTTAGGAGGAATTTTTATGTTTAACGCTAAAAAAGTAACTGCTGATGTTATAAATTGGATAAAAAATTGGTTCGAGGAAAACGGCAAAGGCTGTAACGCTGTTCTTGGCATATCGGGTGGTAAGGACTCAAGTGTGGTGGCTGCTCTTTGTGTTGAGGCTCTCGGCAAGGATAGAGTTTATGGGGTGCTTATGCCAAACGGTGTGCAAAGCGATATTGACGATGCCTTGCAACTTGTAAATCACCTTGGCATTAAATATTATATTTGCAATATTAAAGATGCTTATGACGCTACAGTTAAGTCGCTTGCTGACAGTACCATAAATATAAGCGAGCAAACTAAAATCAATTTGGCTCCCAGACTTCGCATGACAACAGTTTATGCCTTTTCACAAAGTCTCAACGGCAGAGTTGCCAACACCTGCAATCTTTCAGAAGACTTTGTTGGGTACTCTACACGCTACGGCGATGCTGCAGGCGATTTTAGCCCCCTTGCAGGTCTTACTGTTCAAGAGGTTAAGGCTGTAGGTAAACAGTTAGGCTTGCCCATAAATCTCGTTGATAAAACCCCTTCAGACGGTCTTTGCGGTTCAACAGACGAAGATAAATTAGGCTTCACCTATGCAGTTTTAGATAAATATATCCGCACAGGTGTTTGCGAAAACGAAGAAACTAAAAATAGAATTGATTATCTTAACAAGCTTAACGCTTTCAAATTAAAGCCGATTCCCGGCTATTTCCCAAATAAGGAGCTATTATAAAAAGTTGCAGGTCACTGTTTTGTAGTGACCTGCATTTTTATATGTCATTTATATCATATGGGGTTCTTTGATAAACAAAGTAATTGAGCCAATTAGTGAACATTAGAGTTCCTGCGTTTCGCCAAGTGATAATAGGCTTTTTTGTTGGGTCATCATCAGGGAAATAATTATATGGTACCTTTATGTCTAAACCTTTTTCCTTGTCACGGAAATACTCCTTTGCCAAAGTGTCAGCGTCATATTCACTGTGACCGGTTGCGTAGAAATTGCGACAATCAAGGTCAGAGACCAGGTGTATTCCTGCTTGGTCAGAATATGAAAGTATCTGCAAATCCTTGCACAAAGCAACATCATTAAAATTGATCCCTGTGTGTCGTGAGTGAGGTACAAAATAAGTCTCATCAAACCCTCTCATAAGCGGATGATAAAGATCAAGTGGTCTGTGAGGGAAAACACCGAACATTTTTTCTGATAAGGTGTGCTTAGGTATGCCATGATGATAATAAAGGCCGGCTTGAGCGCTCCAACAAATATGGAAAGTTGAATAAACATTAGTCTTAGTCCACTCAAAAATCTCACAAAGCTCCTGCCAATAGTCAACCTCTTCAAAATCCAGCAACTCAACAGGTGCGCCCGTAATTATCATACCGTCATATTTTTTATGCTTTATCATGTCAAATGTATAATAAAACTTATTAAGGTGACTTTGTGATGTGTTTTTTGAACGGTGTGTAGCCATTTGCAAAAATTCCACATCAACCTGAAGGGGCGTGTTACTCAAAAGTCTTAAGAGCTGTGTTTCCGTGACTATTTTAGTGGGCATAAGGTTAAGAATAAGTATTTTAAGGGGACGAATATCCTGTTTATTGGCTCTGGACTCCGTCATAACAAATATATTCTCATTTTCCAGCATTTCCTTTGCCGGCAGTCGGTCATCTATTTTAATCGGCATTGTATCACCTTCTTTGTTTTAGTCCTTTCATTATATCAAAAATCAGATGCTTTTGCAATATCTATAGTTATTACATTAAAGCTTTCGTTAAATTGTAGCTTATTAATTATAATTGACTATTTTTAGGGCAGTACTTTTTCATTAGTTGTACTGTCTTTTTGTTTTTACTAACAATACCCTGCATAAAAAAGGGGTGCTTTTCTTTGGAATAATAGTAAAGTTTGTAGCTGTCAAGATAAAAAAATCTGCCCGGCTCCTCTAACTCATTGATTATTGACCTGACATATTGCCACTGTATATTTTCTTCCAAGCCGAATGGGTACTTTATCAGTAAGGAATCCTTTGAAAATACATAATATTTGGGGGCAGTAAAGAAAAGAAGAATTTGCAGCGCAGCTACTATAACAAGAACAACTCCAATAGGGATACAGTCCACATAGAAGAAAAATCCAGACAAAATCAGGATAACTAAAAAAGCTAATATCAAGCCATATCGGCGGAAATTAAGCGCTTTTTCTTCCTCGTTTTGTCTGTCGTGTACTATTTTATCTTTAGCCATTTTTGCTCCTTTGTATTGTGCGGTGGATTTTGATTTGCATTATGTTTGCTGTTTTGTATAAAACGAGAAATGTAAGTGGTGCAAATCGTCTTTTATATAGAAATTTTTCTTTTTATCGGTACATAAATTTGTACTGTGTGTTTAAAATGCTTGCATAGGATATTCTAATATGCTACAATAAATCTAATTGAGGGATATGCTAAAGTTCAAATAATTAAAAACAAAAAAATCCCCTGAAAATCAGAGGATACTCACACACTGTGAGGTCGCATAGCGACGGGTAGGATAAATCTTTATTTGAACTTGTAGTGTAAATCTCATAAGGTTTGAGATGACTTTATGATAGCACATGTTTTTATCAATGTCAATCAAAAAACTGAAAAAATTAAAATAAAGGAGAAAAAATTATGGCAAACATAAAAGAGGTTGGTGATTACTATATCGGTTTAGATATAGGCAGTGATTCTGTCGGTTGGGCTGTTACCGACACAGACTACAATATTTTAAAGTTTAAGGGCAATGCTATGTGGGGAATACGTCTTCTCGATGAGAGCAACACTGCTCAGGAGCGTCGAGTTTTTAGAGGCAATAGAAGGCGTAATGACAGAGGTAAATTTAGAATTAAGTGCCTTGAAATGCTTTTCGACAAGGAAATTTGCAAGGTTGACCCTTCTTTTTTCATGCGTCTTAAAGAGAGTAGCTACCAAATTGAGGATAAAACCGTAGACGGAATTTACTCACTTTTTAATGATGCTGATTTTACTGACAAAAATTATTATGAGAAATACAAAACAATATATCATTTAAGGAAAGAGCTTATTGAGTCTAATGAGCCTCATGACATTCGTCTTGTTTATCTTGCAATTGCACACATTATAAAAAATAGAGGCCATTTTCTTTTTGACTCTGATAGTCTTGGAGAAAACGGATTGCCTGACTTTAATGGAATATGGAATGAATTAATAACTTATCTTTTTGACAATGAGTATGGTGAGCTTAGTTGCTCTAATTACAATGAAATAGAAGCAATACTTAAAGATAATCTTTTGTCTAAAACAAAAAAGGCAGCTCTTTTGTCTGAAACTTTAGGTGTGGAAAAGAAAAAAGATAAGCAGCTTTTTAGCATTCTTTCCTTAGCTTGTGGTTGTAGTGTAAACTCATGGGATGTTTTTATGGATGATACTTTAAAGGAGAGTGAAGCTAAAAAAATCTCGTTTTCTTCAGGGTACGACGATAACGAAAGCAAATATATGTCAGTTTTCGCCGACCGATTTGAGCTTATTGAGAGACTTAAAGCTATATATGATTGGGCTCTTTTAGCAGATGTTCTTAACGGTTGCCCTTATTTGTCATTTGCTAAGTGCGAAATATATGACCGCCACAAATCGGATCTTAAAGAACTTAAAGAGTATGTTAAAAACTATTTGCCGGAAAAGTCGCGCTTGATTTTTAGTGAGAATAAAAAAGACTGCAATAACTATACAGCATATTCAGGTT
>CAYWKY010000172.1:0-4127 GCA_964458915.1 uncultured Faecalibacterium sp. | reverse complement strand
TCGAACCCTCGAAGCCGTTTTAGCGACTTACACGATTTCCAATCGTGCTCCTTCGACCAGCTCGGACAACTCTCCATATATTCAATTGCTTTGATATTATACACAAGTATGCAAAAAAAATCAAGTCTTTTTCTAATTTTCTTTGTTATTTAACTTTAAAGGGACTGCAGCTTTTGTCTACAGTCCCAATATGCCTTTATTTTGTCTTGCTGAATTCTTCTCGTCCCTCAGGTGTATCTCTGTAATACTGGGTTTTGGGATTCGGGTGCTTGTTGTTTTTCCAAAGCTCCTCTGCTTTAGGTGCCCACTGTTTAGCAAATTTGTCGCATTTGCTGCAAAGCATTTCAGCGGTTTCTTCCTCAATAAGGTTAGTTGATTTTGCGCCGGTACGATTCACAATATCTCTGAGGCATTGGGGATTTTCAAGCATTGGACACGGTCTGAGATGGTTATCGTTAAATGGCTGATCGTGTCTGAAAGCCATAAACAGGGGTCTTTGTAAAGCCTCTAAAAGAGTGTGAGTTCTTATATTTGAATCTGAGAAGTGAATGAAAACGCAAGGCTCTATGTCGCCGGCAGAGTTAATGTGGAAATAGTTTCTTCCGCCTGCTATACAGCCGCCTACATATTCGCCGTCGTTTTGGAAGTCCATAAAGAACATAGGCTTACCGGTTTTGCTGTTGCGTACTTTTTTCAGCCACTTATACATATATTCTCTTTGCTCAGGTGTGGGAATAAGCTCAGGTGAAGCTCCGTGTCCAACGGGCATAAAGTTAAAGTAAAGACCAAACTTAGCGCCTAAGCCGACCATTTTGTCAAGAAATTCGTCGCTTGTAACCTTTTCAACATTATCTCTTGTGTAGCAAACGCTCATGCCGAAAAGACAGCCCTTGCTTTTAAGCAGCTTCATTGCGTCAATAACCTTTTGATAGTTACCCTCGCCTCGTCTGTCATCTGTTGATTTTTCGTCACCCTCAATTGACAGCGCAAGAGCGAAGTTGCCCACTCTTATCATATCGTCGCAAAGCTTCTCGTCAACAAGATGTCCATTGGTGTACGCCAAGAAAGCGCAGTCGGGATATTCCTCACAAAGCTTAATAATATCAGTCTTTCTTATAAGAGGCTCACCGCCGGTGAACATATAAAAATGTGTACCCAATTCTCTGCCCTGAGAGACAATGCTTGACATTTCTTCATATGTCAGGTTGTTTTTATGACCGTACTCTGCCGCCCAACAGCCCTTACATTTGCAATTGCAGGCGCTTGTAGGGTCAAGCAAGATTTGGAATGGGATATTACATTTGTATTTTTCTCTGTTTTCTCTTACTGCCTTAGTACCCTTAACACCGGCACCAAGACCCATAGCGAGAATCATTTTTTTAACAATATCTCTGTTAATATCGTTTAAAACGTTCATTGCAAGGGTGTAGTATACATTGTCCTTATCGTTTATAATTCTTCTTGCAGCCTCAAAATTTTTCTTAGGGAATGTGTCGCCTAAAAGCTTCTCCGCAAAGTTGACTAACTTAGTTAAGTTCTCTTGAGGATTTTTGTCAATATATTTAAGCAAACCGTCAATTGTGGCACCTACGGCTGCTCTTTCAGCTTTTTCTTTTATGGTCATTGCTGCACCTCCGTATATAATCTAAAATAATCATGTATTAATATATCATATTCACCTTAATTTGTCCATAATAAAAAGTGTTTTAGATTTATTTATTGTTTTAAAGTTTGTGTTGGTGTATAATACCTGAAGTTATTTTGAAAGGATTAATTTTATGAGCAAAAAAACAAAAGCTACCTTGCTGGCATTTCTTCGTGCCGCTATCGCTATGGTCATATTCGTTGTGGCGGTTATAAATTATGAGAAGCTTAAAAATATTGACGTTAGAGCTATTGTCGAGTCAGCTTCAAATATTACCATAGCTATTTTAACAATATGGGGAGTATATCTGGTTAAATCTGTTCTCTTTATTATACCCGCTTCTCTTATTTATATTTCAGTTGGCATGGCATTTTCTCCCGTTACCGCTTGCCTTATAAGCCTTGTGGGTATTATTCTTGAGGTCACTGTAACTTATTTTTTAGGTCTTTTTCTTGGTGGCGACTATGTTAACAAGCTACTTGAAAAAAGTAAGGGCGGCAAAAAGATATTAGATATGAAATTTAACGACAACTTTCCCGCTTTCCTTGTTATAAGGGCGCTCCCGGTTTTTCCCATAGACTTTGTTTCGCTTTTTTGGGGCGCATCTAAGGCTAAGTTCTTTCGCTATTTCGCTGCATCGGTTATAGGAATTATGCCTCGTGTGGTACTATTCACTATTTTAGGCGACGGTATTTATGATTATATACCTATTCACTTAATAATTAAAATTGTTATTTTCGCCATACCTGTAGGTGTTGTGGTTTATCTTGTAAGACATTTCATTAAAATGAAAAAGGAAGATAGCCTATAAAATGCAAAATTCCGAACCACACTAAGTGCAATTCGGAACTTTACAGATATTAGAGAACCAGAAGTTGTCAAAATTAAACACAAAACACATATTCTGTTGCTTTGCAACATTATATTACACTATCTGTTGCATTTTTTAAATAGTTTTTGCAGTTTCTTAATTTTTTTTAATATTTACTTTGGAAGGCAGTAGAAATTATAAAATTATCATATTTAAAGGGTACTTTTGGTTTGAACCGAAAGCACCCTTTTTGCTATTTTACTCTTTAGTTTTCTCTATTTTGCATATCAGCGTCTTATAAACATATCTAAAGCAGATTAAGGTTACAATAAGTGACATAAACTCCGCAATGGGGAAAGCGAGCCAAACATTGTTAAGAACCTGTGTTTTTGAAAGAAGATAAGCTGCGGGGAGAAGCACCACAATTTGTCTTGCAAAGGAAACGATAGTTGAAAAATGGCTTTTGCCTAAGGCTTGGAATGCCGCACCCAGATTGATGCTCACACCGGCTAAAACGAAAGGTGTGCTTATAATGCGAAGTGCAGGTACGCCTATGCTCATCATGTCATCGCTTGCATCAAAAAGTCTTAGCATTGTTTCCGGCATTATCCACATTAAAGCGGTACCTATAGCCATGATAACAACAGCGATAAGACAGCTGAACTTCAATGTTCCGGTTATTCTGTGACGGTTTCTTGCGCCGTAGTTAAAGGCAATAATAGGAATAACACCGTTATTAAGGCCGAATATAGGCATAAAGATAAAGGATTGAAGCTTAAAGTAAATGCCGAAGACTGCTGCGGCTGTTGTTGAGAAGACCAGCAAAATCTTGTTAAGGCAGAAAGTCATAAATGAACCGATGGCAACCATTATGATTGAGGGTACACCTATTTTATAAATTTCAGTTATAATTTTCAAATCAGGCTTAAAGCCTTTGAAAGAAATATGAACCTCTTTATTGAACTTTTGATTTAAGATGATGCCCATTATAAAAGCCACTATTTGACCGAATACTGTTGCGATAGCCGCACCCTTTGCCTCAAGGCGTGGAAATGGGCCGATGCCCAAAATAAGAAGTGGGTCAAAGATAATATTTATTATTGCACCGGTGAGCTGAGTTAACATTGACAAGGTGGTCTTACCTGTTGCCTGCATAAGTCTTTCCATAGTTACCTGACCGAAAACACCGATTGAAGCGGCGCATACTATTGAAAGGTAGTCAACACCATAGGTGTAAATAGGGGAGGATTCTTCAATTTGTGTGCGGAAAAACAGGCCGGTACCAAAAACACCGAAAATAAAGAAAACGATGGCACTTATAACAGCAAGGAAAACACCTTGTGCAGCTATTTTATTAGCTTTGTCATAATCCTTTGCGCCAAGGCTTCTTGAAAGCAGTGCGTTAATACCTACGCCGGTACCCGTAGCAACACCAATCATAAGATTCTGTGCAGGGAAGGCAAGTGATACAGCGGTGAGAGCGTCCTCGCAAACCTTAGAGACAAAAATGCTGTCAACCACATTATACAGCGCTTGAACAAGCATTGAAATCATCATAGGTACGCTCATTGTTAAAACAAGTTTTTTTATAGGCATAACGCCCATTTTATTTTCTCTTTCCATTTTAAACTCCTTTTTCTATGTAATATGTTATTATTATAACATTTATAT
>CAYWKY010000171.1:0-4148 GCA_964458915.1 uncultured Faecalibacterium sp. | reverse complement strand
TTTGTTTGTTTCTATTAATAATAATATAAAAACCATTGTAATGTCAAGAGAAAAGAGGATTGAAAGTGGCTAAAACCAAAAAATTAAAGAAAAAACTTATAAAAAATCAGTTTTGGTTTACCATTTCTTTAATATATGATAATATATAGATAAGCTATATAAAGGAGACAAAAAATTGAAAGCTTCAATAGATGAAATTAAAAAGTATCTTAACATAAATGAAAATATTGAAATAGAAATAATTGACAGCACCGAATCTACTAATGAAGACATGAAAATAAAGGCTCGCCGTGGCAAAGATGAAATCGCTGTCCTTATTGCAGAAAAGCAAACAAAGGGTAAAGGATCAAAGGGCAGAAGCTTTTATTCGCCGCATGGTACGGGAATATATATGAGCCTTCTTCTCAGACCAAAATTCAGACCCGACGAAACAACACTTTTAACCACAATGACCGCTGTTGCTTTATCTCAGGCAATTGATAAGGTTACAAAGGAAAAGTCTCAAATTAAATGGGTCAACGATATTTATATCGGCGGCAAAAAGGTTGCCGGTATTCTCACTGAGGGAGCTTTTAAATCGGAAGAAAAAATAGATTTTGCCATTGTCGGAATAGGAATAAATCTTGCTGTACCCGACGAAGGGTTCCCCGAAGAAATTAAGAATATCGCCGGCGCATTAGGTCAGACAAAAATTATAAATGAGCTTATTGGTGAAATAATCAATCACTTTCATTATTATTATCGTCGTTTACCTGACAGCGCTTATGTGGAACAGTACCGCAAAAGACTATTCTTTTTAGGCAAGGAAATAAAGGTTATAAATCATGAAGTCAGCTATAAGGCAACTGCCTTGGATATTGACGATAAATGCAGACTTATAGTTAAAAAACAAAACGGTGAAATTTTAACTCTCAACAGCGGAGATATTAGCGTAAAAATTTAAAAAATTAAGCACACAGACGAAGGAATCGCTTGTGTGCTTTTTTGATTTATTGATATGTGAAGGTTTGCACCTTGTCAAGTGCGCCTTCAAAGGAAGCAGTACCCTCTTGACCGAGGATTTTTGTTCCGCCTTCGCCTGTCATGGGAAGATGAACATTAACGCCTATAACCTTGTCGTTGCCGTCAACTGTTACAATAAGTGTTGAGCCGGGATAGTGCATATCGCCCTTAGTAACATTAATAGGTAAATCGAAGGCTGTTATGTCAAGATAGCCTAAGGAATTATCGTGATAAGGTGGAACTTGATTTTCAATAGTTGTGTTTTCCGCAACTGTATTAATGGTATAAACTGTATTATCTCCTTGCTTTTCAGCTTTAGCTGAAGCCACACCCTCAACAGGGAGAGAGAAAGTTTTGCTAAGTGGAGGAACAACATCGTTAAGAGTTATAGTGTTGCCATCCTTGTTAACAGCCTGACCGCCAACGAAGGTATAATTTTGCTCCGGGTCAAGCTTGCCTACAATACCGCTGATAACATTGTTAATAGTGCCGATTACTGACGGAACTGAGCAGTCCACAACATTGACATAAACTGTTGCGGTTTCGTGGAACTGAACATTTTGCTCAGATTTAATTTGGTTCATATAAGTGTTGACCTTGCTTACAATTTCATCCTTAGACATAGATGAGGGGTCAGCTGAGGTGTTAGAGCCTGTGGTACCACCATCTGAAGTGTCGGTGTTGTTTGAGTCTTGACTTGTTGGTACTGTGGGCATAGTTGTTGGAAATGTAGTTGGCACTGTAGTAGTGATTGCCGGCAAAGTGCTTTGAGCTTCGACAAACTTTTTCTTTTCAGCATAACCGCCGATTTCAAAGCCCATAACAAATAACCAAACAGCTAAAACTACAGCTATAACTATTTTAACTTCTTTTTTCATCTGGTACTCTCCTTTATATATAAATTAATTTAACTGCTTCTAATAACATACTATATTTAGTGTGTTTTTGTCAAGAGAGAGACTGAAAAAAATGCAGTAAACAATTGGTTAACCTAATGTTGAGAATGTTTAATTATATGTAAATAGTAAACCACAGGGGACAGGTACATTTTGTGTTCTGCAACACAAAAGTACCTGTCCCCGGTTAATTTTAATTTTAACTTTTATTTGTTTTCATCAATGAATGCAACAAGGTCACCAACTGTTACAAGCTTCATAAGCTCTCTGTCGGGGATTTCAATGTCGAAAGCTTCTTCAACTTCGCAAATAAGGCCGAAAATCTCAAAAGAATTCATAACCATATCTGTGGTGAAAACTGTGTCTTCGTTAAATTCGGGAACGGGTTTGCCTGTGTAGCTTTCAAAAATGTTTTTAAGCTGTTCAATTGTACTCATTTTAATTTTCCTTTCTTTCATTGGCTTTTTGCCTTTAGATTAGATATAGTAGATAAAATAAATTTGGTTCTCTAAATAATTATCTCGGATTTAAAATCAGTCTTTTTTTCTCTCTTTTGCCTTTCTTGTTTCGGCAAAACGCTTATTATAAATTTCTTCTGTTGCCAGCGCAATCTTTGTTACCTTAACATTCTTATCTTCCGGGAAGATGTACCATGTTTCATCGGTGGTGTTAAGGTTTATGCAATCACGGTCCCAACCAAAGCGATATTTATATTCAACATGGCAGGCATATTGCTGCAGGGCGGGAATTTCCATGTCAAAGTTTTCGCCGTCGTACTCGCGTACACCGTGGAGCTTAAAGCCGTCATAATCATGAACAAGCTTGCCCTTACCCATGTAAATAAAGCCCTTTGAGTTAGGAAGATCGTTAACCTTAACTTCACACTCTGTGCGATAGGTACCATCTTCAACCTGCTTTTTAACCTGCTCACGCTCCCATTTATACCAATCGGAGGGGAACTTAAACTCAGTTTTTCCGTCGTCAGCCTCTAACTCACCGTAGTAGTTAAGAGTCCAGCTCTTGCCACAGTTTTCGCATTTAAGCTGAGCGCCCTTTGATGTCATTTTGGTTTCACAACCGCATTTCGGACATTGATAAAGGACATTGTCAAGACCTTCGGCACGAGTTTTCTTTTTAACTTGGATTCTGTTTTCGCTTTGCCAGCGCCAATCGTCGTGCTGAAGAGCTTCTCTGATTTTTGCGTTGATTTCATCCGGTGTTGCCTTTTTAACATCTTCGGCTGTCATAAGTTGAGTCATAACAGCTTCGGTTTTAAGGAACCAGCGGAAGGATTTCATATTCCAATAAGGATTGTAAATATGATGACCCATCATTTTTAATGTTACTACGGGTACACCTAAGAATTTAATCATCTGACCGACAGAGTCGGGGATAACCTCAGTAATTCCGCAAAGTGAGTAACGAGCTTCAGCATAAAGGCCGAGCATTCCGCCGTTTTTAATAATCTTACGGCTGGCACGAACTAAGCTGATGTCTGTTGCAAACTTTCTTGTGGGGAATATACCGATTCTTCTTGAAATCCACTCTCTGCCGATGAAATCATCAACAGCGCCGGGAAAGTGACCTGTGTGCGGTTTTATAATTGAACTCATTATATAAAAATCATAAAATGAGTTATGATTACAAAGAAGAACGTAAGGTGGTTTAACACCTTTCATATCAATTTTTTGAACTTTAACACGGTGAAGCCACTTTCTGATAGTGGTACCACCCCAAATAACAGGAAGAGTCCACCATTTTTGTCCCATGGGCCCAATTTCCATGTCCATTTTCTTTTCGGCAGGCGGACCGGAATAAATTCGCTTGCCGATTTTATTGCGTTTCATTTTAGCGACAAACCCCCATTTTATTTTTTTAGTATGCATATTATATCAAATTGAAGAAGATTTTTCAATTCAAAAAATAAAATTGGGAAAAAAAGGGGAAAAAAACAGCAAAATTCACAAAATATAAAGAGTTAAAAGATTTATTTGCTATGAAAAGCCTTTTAAAAATGTAGTTTTTATTACAAAATGTTTAATAGAATGTTATGTGGTAACAGGTATTGTAACAGGGAACAGGTACATTGCTAATTGCTAATTCTTCTCGCCCTCGCCGGGCAGGCATTACTTTTCTTATAAGAAAAGTAACCAAAAGAATTTTCCTTTCACATTTGCAGCGCACCCCAAAAATTCTCTTGACAATTCCCTTTCACAGTGCTATAATCCACTTAACATAAGAATATTACTG
>CAYWKY010000170.1:0-4222 GCA_964458915.1 uncultured Faecalibacterium sp. | reverse complement strand
CCCCTGAAACAACAATGATGATTTCACCCGATGAGGGCGGTATGGGCAGATGCGTATACTATGCTCAGGTTCTTGGCATTGAGCTTGGTATGTTCTATAAGAGAAGAGATTTCGCAACAGTTGTTGACGGCAGAAACCCAATTGTTTCACACGAATTCCTCGGTGATAACGTAGAGGGCAAGGACGTTATTGTTGTTGACGATATGATTTCAAGCGGTGACTCAATGATTGACGTTTGCAAACAGCTTAAATCACTCAACGCAAAGAGAATCTTCGTTTTCTCATCCTTCGGTCTTTTCACATCAGGTCTTGAGCGTTTCGATGAAGCTTATAAGCAAGGTCTTTTCGATAAGATTTTCACAACTAACCTTATTTATCAAACACCTGAGCTTCTCAGCAGAGATTGGTACTATTCAGTTGATATGTCAAAGTACATGGCTCTTATCATTGACACTCTTAATCACGACCGTTCAGTTAGTCCTTTCCTTAATCCTATTCAGAAAATCAACGATTATGTTGAAAGATATAATCTTAAATAAGTTTTAAGAAAATAAAATTTTAGGAACTGTAAACAGACGCTTTACAGTTCCTTTTAGTTTTTCTTATTTCCTTTTTCTGTTTGTATATCTTGCCTAAGCTCAGCTGAAGTTTCAGTTATAATTAAGTCAATTAGCTTTTATTTTTTCTTTGACAAGTACTAAGCCACCAAAATCCGTAAGCGGAAAATCAAGGAAAATAATCCCGCAGCCATACTTTAAAATAAAAGCGTTGATTCTTTCATAATCTCTATGACAGGTTATGTCACCAAAAAACAGAATCTCATTCTTTGATATTTTAGCTGCAGCACCGCCTATAAAGCCGTATTCGTGGCCTGGCAATGAAACATCACCTTTAGAAATCAAAAGGCAGTCTTTGCCGGCTTTTTGAGCTATATTGAAAATTGATTCGTCGTCGGTTATCATTGCATTTTCATCTATAATCAAACAAGAACATTTGCAATAGCCTTGATTACAATTGTACTTATTAAAAGGCTCAAGCTCTCTTAACAAATTCTTATCGCAACGAGACATTTTTCCAAAAACACAGTCACCCATCACAGCAAAATTAAGTCCAATATCTTTAGGGTATTCGCCTTTTATAGGCTTTTCTGTTTTTATAACACAAGCTCCGTCTTGCTCAAGCGCTCTTATAAGCTCAATTTGCTGAGAATCAACTATAAATTTATTCTCTTCAATATGTAAAGCTAACATATCCGCATGTGTAGCTGTCGCCTTGTCGATAAAAGGATTTTCTTCTACTTTGTACCTTTTTATTTTTCGTAAATCAAGGAAATCCTCAAGTTTTTGGCAGAGTACACCACAAATAACGGATTTCACTTCACCCATGGGTAAATTCGGCTTATCTATAAAACTCATCATAAAATTATCGCCTCAAAAGCTTGTCTGATCGTTTGTACACCGACAATCTCTATTTCTTTCTTTATCGAGGCGGAAAGATTTTTTAAATTGCTTTTTGGTATTATGCACTTTGAAAAACCAAGTCTTGCTGCTTCTTTTATTCTTTGCTCACAATGCGACACGCCTCTTATCTCACCTGCAAGGCCTATTTCGCCAAAGGCTAAAACGTCGTCTCTTAGAGCGTAGTCCTTTAACGAAGACACAAGAGCCATAACAATAGTTAAATCGAGTGCAGGCTCATCAAGCTTCATGCCACCGACAATATTTATATATGCGTCCATATTAGAGAAGTAATACCCTCCCCTTTTTTCAAGAACAGCTATAAGCATAGCAAGTCGGTTAAAGTCAAAGCCATTACTGATTCTTCTTGGATTTCCAAAGCCCGTTGAGGTAACAAGACCTTGAATTTCAGCTAAAAGGGGCCTTGTACCCTCCATAACGCAGGCAACACAGGAACCGGGAGTATTCTTCGGTCTGCCTGAAATGAGCATTTCAGAGGGATTTTCTACCTCTTTAAGACCTGTATCAAACATTTCAAAAACGCCTATCTCGTTAGTGGAGCCGAAACGGTTTTTTACGGCTCTGAGTATTCTGAAAGAGAGATTTCTCTCACCCTCAAAATACAGCACCGCATCAACAATATGTTCAAGCACCTTAGGGCCGGCTATGTTGCCGTCTTTATTAACATGACCCACCATAATTATCGGGATTGAAAGCGATTTTGCGGTACGCATAAGAAGATTTGAACATTCTCTAACCTGAGTTACACAGCCGGGAGAAGAATTAAGTTCAGTGAAATTCATTGTTTGAATCGAGTCAATTATAACAAGGTCAGGGGTTGTCGAATGAATATGTTCACTGACAGCTTGAACATCGGTTTCACAAAGAACAAAAAGATTCTCAGTTTTAACTTTCAGTCTGTCGGCACGAAGCTTTATCTGTGAATATGACTCCTCGCCGGAAACATAAAGAATCTTAAGTTTCTTTCCAAGGCACTGGCAAATTTGAAGTAATATTGTAGATTTGCCTATACCCGGATCGCCACTTAACAGTACAAGAGAGCCTTTAACAATACCTCCACCGAGTACTCTGTCAAGCTCGCCCATACCTGTTTTATATCGAAGCTCATTGTCGGGCTTAATTTCACCTAAAGCCATTGATTTGACACTTTTAGTCGCTGTCGGTGTAAGAGCCTTTCCCTTAGAGCTGTTATCAACAACTCTCACTTCTTCCTCAAGGGTTGCCCATTCACCACACTCGGGACATTTGCCCAACCATTTTGGTGTCTCATATGCACAATTACTGCAAACATATACTTTTTTAGACTTCGGTGCCATAATTTCATAACCTTTCTGTGTTACTTCAATATAATCAATTAGATTCTTTAAGGTACTGTGTCAGTCCCTCAACAATGGAAAGAGCCATTTTGCTTTGATAATCCTCATCATTTAAAAGCAAAGCCTCAGCCGGGTTTGACAAAAAGCCACATTCAACCATAACAGCAGGATTTTTTGAATGATAAAGAAGATATATCTCAGTGCCTGATTTCTTTACTTGTCTGCTGTTATCCTTTTGTAGATTTTTAACAACAGCGCTTTGTATATATCCGGCAATAGCTTCGCTTTTGGGATTTATATGTGAATAAAAGACCTGTGCGCCACTGTATTTGCTTTGAGTAAAATAGTTTTGGTGAATACTCAAAAAAATAGCATTTGGATTTTCTTCAATTACATCCATTCGCCTATGTATATCCCAAACCTTTTTTTGCCTTGTTGTTTTGCAGCTTTCGGGATATATAATATTATCGCTGTCCCTTGTGTATATCGTTTCATAGCCCATTAGTGAAAGTAAATTGCCCACCTTTTGAGCTATAGCTAAGTTTATATCCTTTTCTATTATCCCGCTTGATGACTGAGTTCCGCCGTCAATACCGCCATGTCCTGCGTCAACGATTATAACCTGCTTTAAGCTTTCTACATTCATAGTTGCAACAGACATTGTCGCATAGTGTACTCCGCAGACGGCAGAAGCAATAAGCAGAGCCGAAAACAAGAGAATACTTATCTGCTTTAAACTAAAGGACAAATATAAGCCTTTTTTCATATAAATCACCCGTTATATTTTATGGTGATTTTTTCTCATATATAACACAGATATTTTACAATAAACTCAGAAAATAATCAATACACAAAGGCTTAAAACCTCGGCAGAGTACAAATAAAGTCACCGAATGGAAAAATCAAAGGCACCCTTTCGGATGCCATTAAATTTGAGTTATTTAACTTCGACTCTCCAGCCATAGGGATCTTCTCTCTTGCCCCACTGAATGCCGGTAAGCTCATCGTAAAGCTTCTGAGTAAGCTCACCAATACCGCCGTTACCGATAGTCATAACATCGTCCATGTAGCGAAGTTTGCCAACAGGTGAAACAACTGCTGCTGTACCTGTACCCCAAACTTCTTCAAGTGAGCCGTCCTTAGCAGCTGCAACAAGCTCTTCAACGCTAATGCGTCTTTCTTCTACCTCATAACCCCATGATCTGCAAACATGAAGAATTGAGTTACGGGTAATACCGGGAAGAATGCTGCCGTTAAGCATAGGTGTTACAACCTTGCCATTGATCTTGAACATAATGTTCATTGCGCCAACTTCTTCGATATATTTTCTTTCAACACCGTCAAGCCAAAGAACCTGTGAATATCCGCTATCGTGAGCCTTAACCTGAGCGATAAGAGAAGCAGCATAGTTACCGCCTGTTTTAGCAA
>CAYWKY010000169.1:0-4230 GCA_964458915.1 uncultured Faecalibacterium sp. | reverse complement strand
CAAATTATCCTAAAGCACATTGCTGGTATATCTTGTGATCTAGGAGCACTGTTATGTTATCACTTATAAGAAATATTAATGACAAATACTTCGAGGAGTTCCTATCTGCCTGCTTTGAAATTGGAGATGTTTTTTCGCTGTCAAGGAATGGATGGTCGAACGCTGGGGAGAGTGTAGAAAGCAAACGCATTTTAAGTCTACTCAGTCCATACCACATTAACACAGTGCACACAGAAAATTGGTTTTGCCAGCATGTTCCGCAAGGATATGAAAAGGAAATATATTTGTTTAGAGCAGCAGAAAAAACAAAGAAAATTATGCTTTCAGAGTATAAAAGCGTGTTCTATGAAGGTTCTGTTTGGATGAAACCAGAAGACCTCTGCTTTTTTAAGAATGGAAAGCTGTTTATGGGGAGTCTAACACATGAGGATATTTGCTATGTGTATGATTATGAAGCGTTGTTCTTGGAAAGAACTGCCGGATTGAGCATCTGGGAAAAAGGCGCAGACGTCCTTGCAGAGCAGATCAGTCTGCCTGTACACAAATAGTGGGAAGAAAGGTGGAAAACAAATTGATAAAAATTGTTTTTCGATTAATTAGCTTGATAATGCTGGTAATAGCAATTCTGTTCCTGGGATACGCTTTTACACATCCTGAGTTTGGTTCTGTGTTCTACATCGGAAAGGTGGAAATTAGTTCTTCCGTTTGGAGGCTGTTGTATGCAGTGTATTTAGCTGTCACGGTAGGCTTGTTTGTAGGTTCATTTTGGGTAAAGACAAAATCGTAAATGAAAGGACTAAAAATGAAAAAGAATTTTTTAAGTTTAATAATCTCAATATTTGTTCTGCTATCGCTATGTTGTATCCCAGTGGCTGCAGCAACTGACGGTATGGGAGAGGAAAGCAATTGTGTTTCAAATGGAAATTTGTGCGATTGTTATCAAGCCTATGTAAATTACAGTGCCGTTTGCCATCCTGACATTGAATTGATGACTTATGATCAATTCCAAGAACTGTATAAAGCACAAGATTCGGAGTCGGTTGATGATTATCTTGCGTATTTAAAGGCAACAATTGACGGATACAGCACTGTTACTCCTTATTCAAGCTCAAGTTCGAGTTCAAGCGGCAGTGGTAACAACTGGTATAATATCGGGACAAAACTCCCAGAGGAACCTTCCTATGGCAAGTATGATTTTTCGGGTGTTAAAGCTGGAGATATTCTGTATGAAGGAACTGGCTTTGGGGGATTAACTGGACACATTGCAATTGTGGAGGGCTGGTTTCACGATGATAAGCGAGCGCACTTTCGGTGTTGTCATTGCCCACTGGATCGAAAAATGGGAAGCTTTGTAAAGTCTGAAATTAAAAAACTTCAAAAAATGGAGGAATTAGACAAGGAAATAGAAGATATTATAAAGGAAGGCTATTGGAAAGAATGGGACGGTACGTGGAGCCAAGTGACGGATAAGAGCTATTGCAGTTATCAGCGTGCGGTTAGGTATTTGGCAAAGAGTGAAAATCTGATGCCAATAGAGTATGATTATGTCCATTTTAACGAAGCATCTGTTGTATAATAATTCCAGCTATGCCAGGAAGTCACAAAATGCCGCCTGTGGAGTTGTTCCACAGGCGGCTCTACTCGGAAAGGATAGTACTTTTTTACAGATTTAACACATACGCAATGGCTTGTGCTGCCTCTTTTTGGGCGGCGGTGGTGACATGGGCGTAAGTGTCCAGGGTGAAACCGGCGGAGAAGTGCCCTAACATTCCGCTGACGGTCTTAATATCCACGCCGTTCTGCAAGGCCACCGTGGCGAATGTGTGTCGTAAGTCGTGGAAGCGCACCTTGGGGATCCCGGCTCGCTCTAACACTCGTTTCAGCATATTGTTCACGCTGTCCGGGGAAATCGGTCCTCCGTTGGGACTGGGGAACACAAACTCGTCCTTGGTTTTGGCACGCTGCTGCTTCAGAACTTCTATCGCCTGTGGCGAGATCGTCACCGTGCGGTAGGAGTTTTTCGTTTTCAAGGGGGGCTTCCACCACCTTGCCGTCTACTCTGGCTATCTGCCGCTTGACCTTTATAATGCCCTTCTCCCCTATTTGTAAGTGTCTATTACACTTTATTTGTAATTATCGGTTACATCTTATATGTAATAGTTAATCACAACTAAATATTTCGCCCTTTCCCCACTTTCTTTTGCTGGCTGCCGTGTGGCAGTTTGAAACACCTGCAGAAAACCTGTTGGTATATCGTCAAAAAGCTGCAACACCGTACACAAAAATCGAGTTGAAATATCAAACAAGATACAATATAATGGAAGGCGAAAAGGAGGGAGAACGATTGATTGTATTGATAATCGCAATTATTTCAGTGCTGATCATTTCGTATAGCATTATAGCAAATAAGAAATACCGGGCATTACAGGCAGAAGTATTAACAGCCTTAGGCTTTGCGAGTTGGGACATTGTCTCTTATTTTGACGAATACATTTCAGTTAAAAGCCGCCAAACACTAGAAAAATACGATGAAATCAAGTTTTTCAAGGAAAACAGAGAAAAATTAGTCCAAGCGAAGCAAATCATCAAAACAAAGACTCGTGTTACAACCATCTTAAACAACTTCTTAAAAGACAACGATTTTAAATCCCGCCCCCAATACAAGCGCCTTATCAAGCAAATCAACACAGTTTTGATCAATGCAGAGGCGTACAGAATTCGGGTTCGGTATACATCGCCTGCCGGAAAAATTGTTATAACGAAGGAAATCGCTCTCCAACAGCGTGATATCAACCGTTTTGAGAAAGACCCCACCCTGCTTATGACCAAAGGTGAATATAGCAAGCTGTTAAAAGAGCAGCAAAAGGAAGCATTGCGTCAGAAACACAGCGAATACTATGATCGTGTAAACAAGCTTATAGATTATGCGAGTGCAAGCAGGGACTCCTTCATCGCAAAGGAAAGCCAAGTACAACTGGATAATTTAATTGCCCAGTTGTTCGACAGAACGGTAAATAGCATCAAAAAGATCAAAACGCTGGATAGTGAAGAATGGGAAACCATTGGAGATTTTATTATTCATATCAAAAATGAAATAGAAACATTGGTAAATAAAAACAATCAGATCCTCCAATATTACGAATCTTCCGATTTTCTGAAGATCAAAGAAACCTGCGAAGTCCTGATGAGTACCCAACGAGAATTTAATGAGTACATCGAAGAAAAGATACAGACCGTTGCACAGCTTTTTGGTACAAGGGTCGTTCGAAACGAAACCATTCATGAAGATGAATACAACTATATACGTCCATATCGAAAAACGATAACCCCCTTTACCGCAGAGGTGTCCGCAACAGTATTTGCAAGCGCAGAGAATAGTCCATTGGATTATGTTATAAAGAATTTTTACCCCGACAAAAAGTCATATCCCGACCAGATTCAAAAACTGTATTCTTTGGTAGAAGAGCTCGAAACATTGAAAGAAGCCAAGCAAATCATCGAGAACTATAAACAAGAGTACCGGCAGTATCTTGCAGATGTTCCAGATTTCATTATGCAAAATGATGAGACCGGTTTTTATTCCAGACTCGGTTTTGCAATTATCGACGAGAGCGTTTTGACGGTGGAATACAAGTTTGTATATACTTCCAGCGGTGGGTTTGCACAGCGGTCATTTACAATTCCGATGACAGAAGAAACGATTGCAGCGCTTATTAAGGCATTAGAGGGCAAGCTGACCGCCTCTGCATTTGCCAAAGCGCAGCGGACGCTGATGACAAAGAAATTGCGTGATTTTATTAAGAGCCGTGATAATTTTACCTGCTGCAACTGCGGAAACTCCACACATAAGGAGCCTAACCTCCTTCTGGAGATAGACCACATCATTCCAGTTGCAAAAGGTGGCTGTACTGTGGAGACTAATCTGCAAACGCTTTGTTGGAAATGCAACCGGGCAAAGGGCGATAAGATCCTCTCTCAAATTCAGAATTGATTTCATGCGTCAACAAAAAACAGTGAACGAGCATTGTCGTTCACTGTTTTTATATGCTAAAGTCCTTTTATCAAGAATTTGTAATATGTATCTGCGCCCGATGAAAATCGGCGGCTTATAAGCGGTTCTCGCATACGCACCGTTACTCGGTCACAAAAGGAAAGAATATGTAATATTCGGTTGTGATTTGATTGTAACAAACAGGTATTTCGTTGTCAATAGCAGAAAGTGAAATTCTG
>CAYWKY010000168.1:0-4250 GCA_964458915.1 uncultured Faecalibacterium sp. | reverse complement strand
TTGTTGAGAGGAGCAAGGAGGCTTCTCTCAGGACCGCACTTTGAAAGTGCTGAATAGTCTGTAACTGACATGTTTCTTGTGCCGTTTGTTACAGGCTTTAAAACTCTGATTGACATTTTGTTCACACTCCTTATTGGGTTAGCGGAGGATTGTCATAACCTCCATACATTTCCATCGGGATTTGAATTGTTTAAAGATTAAAGTAAACCGTCGAAGAAATCGATTGTGTCTGATTCCTCTGTAAGAGTTACGATTGCCTTTTTCCATGAGGGAGTGTAACCCTCGAAACGGCCGTATCTTCTGAGGTGACCTTTGCAGTTAAGGGTGTTTACCTTAGCTACCTTTACGCCGAAAGCTTCTTCAACAGCGCTTTTGATTTCAGCCTTGTTTGCATCCTTAGCAACCTTGAAGGTGTACTTTTTATAGGCTGTGCCCATCATGCTTTCCTCTGTGATGATCGGCTTGAGGATGATGTCATGTGCTAATTTACTCATTATGCATATACCTCCTCGATTTTAGCAACTGCGTCCTTGAGAACAACGATGCTGTTGCAGTTAAGAATATCATAAACATTAAGTGTGCTTACAAGTGTTGTCTTAACGCCTGCAATGTTTCTTGCACTTCTGTAGATGATGTCATTCTTTTCAGGGAGAACGATAAGTGTCTTCTTGCCTGTTTCCAGGTTTGAGAGAACCTTAACGATTTCCTTAGTTTTGATTGCGTCAAGTGAAAGTGAGTCGAGAACGATCATTTCGTTTGCAGCAACCTTTGAAGAAAGAGCTGACTTCATAGCGAGTCTTCTTACCTTCTTGTTTACTGAGAAGCCGTAATCACGGGGCTTCGGGCCGTGTGCGATACCGCCGTGGTACCACTGGGGAGCTCTTGTTGAGCCCTGTCTTGCGCGACCTGTGCCTTTTTGTCTCCAAGGCTTCTTGCCGCCGCCGCTTACTTCTGAGCGAGTCAGGGTTGACTGTGTGCCCTGACGCTGGTTTGCCAGATAGTTGACAACTACAAGATGCATAGCCGAGGTGTTCGGTTCGATACCGAAGATACCGTCAGCAAGGTCAATATCTGAAACTTTCTTTCCGTTTACGTCGAATACTGATACGCTAGGCATTTCTTAGGGCTCCTTTCTTATGCTTTCTTTACGCTGTTAACTACCATTACAACGCCCTTTTTCGGACCGGGGATTGCGCCCTTGATAGCGATGAGGTTGTTTTCTGCGTCAACCTTAACAACGTCTAAATTTTGGATTGTAACTCTCTCTGCACCGAGGTGACCTGCGAGCTTCTTTCCTTTGTAAACTCTTGAGGGATCTGAACAAGCGCCGAGTGAACCTGCGTGTCTTGCAACGGGGCCTGTACCGTGTGATTCCTTAAGTCTTGAGAAATTCCATCTCTTAATAGCACCTGCTGTGCCCTTACCCTTGCTGGTACCGATTACATCAACTTTTTCACCGGGAGCAAAGATGTCTGCCTTGATGATGTCGCCAACATTGATAGCGCTGTCATCTTCGAGTCTGAACTCTCTGAGGAACTTCTTGGGAGCTACGTCAGCCTTCTTGAAGTGTCCTGCCATAGGCTTGTTTGTTTTTGTTACTTTCTTGTCCTCGAAGCCGAGCTGAACAGCGTTATAGCCGTCGTTTTCGGTTGTCTTCTTCTGGACTACTGTGCAAGGACCGAGCTCTACAACTGTTACAGGGATTACGTTACCCTTTTCGTCGAAGATCTGAGTCATGCCGATCTTTCTGCCGATAAGACCTTTTTTCATTGTTTTGTCCTCCTTTGGTTATTGGTTGCCGACCTTGGCAACATGACCTGTTTCCGTGCTGTGCTTTATCGGGGTATTAAAATCAAAGCTTGATTTCGATTTCTACACTTGCAGGGATTTCGAGATTTGTCAGAGCCTCAACCGTCTTAGGTGTAGGTCTGATGATGTCGATGAGTCTCTTATGAGTTCTCTGCTCAAACTGCTCACGGCTGTCCTTATACTTATGAACAGCACGAAGGATTGTAACTACTTCCTTTTCTGTTGGGAGAGGAATAGGACCTGAAACCTGAGCGTTTGTACGCTTAGCTGTTTCAACAATCATTTCCGCTGCCTTGTCAACAAGGTTGTGGTCATAGCCCTTAAGTCTGATACGCATCTTTTCCTTAACTGCCATTTTTGTTTGCCTCCTAATGATAATTAGCGGCGGTGCTTTTTTAAACGCTCACCCGGGTGTTTTCAACCCGTTCAATAAAAAACCGGAAACAAGATTCTTATTTCCGGATAACGCTTCAAAGCACAGTTCACCCTATACGCTGTTTAAATCCAAAATGAGGGCAAAATCCCCCTAAGGTTTAACGCAAGAACAGCGTCAAGAAAGTGAATATAGACCGCCCGGTTTTAAATCGGACATACTCGGCGGAAATTCCCTGCCTCCAAGGGCAGCCACCTCCCGCGTCATCGCATATCATTGTGGTCTGTTAAGACACAGTTATACCCAAACATGCTTAACATACGCTTTGTATTATACTACATCAATTGTGAAATGTCAACGATTTTCAGAAAAAAAGTTTGTGAAAAATGCAGATTTTTTTCCGGCCATTAAAAGTCTCAAAACCCCAGTGTTTTAGCGGCTTTTGGTACTCTGCCGAAGCTTTAGCACTTCACCGTTTTACCCCTTTAAAACGAGTGTGAACACCCGAAAGAGGGTGTAAAAAGATAAAAACACAAGGGATCTTGCACCTAAACGCAAAATCCCTTGTGGAACATCTTTTAATACATATAATCTAAAATAAGTGAATAGTGTTTATAGCAATAGCCATAATACTGGGCTTTATTATAACAACCCGACCAACTACAATATTTTGAATAAGTTGATGTAGAAGGCTTGTGTGTGGAGCAATATTCATCATCGGAAGCTGCATTATAGCAGTTTTTCTCACTGCAAAATTTGCTATACGAGCCTAACTGTTCCCATGAAGAGCCAATGAAGTTACCTTCTTTATCAATTATCTGATACTTTTTATCATTCATTGCGATAATAGCAAAACCGTCACTGTAAAAATCTGTTGCAAAAGGATATTGTATATTAAGGAGATAAGCTCCCGTTTTATCTATATATCCGTAATTATCTCCAACCTTTACACAAGCCATACCATTTACAAACTTACCTGCATAATCATATTGCAGATTTATCACATATTCGCCATTAGTGTCAATATATCCATAAGTACCCGAAACATTTACAGCTGCGATATTCTCATAAAATTTAAAATAGTTATCATATTGCAACTTTACAACATATTCACTATTTTTATTAATTGCACCTGAAAGACCATCCCTTCCAACAATAGCCAAACCGTTTTTAAAGGAACTTGCATAATCAAATTCTAACCCTATAACCAGTTTACCACTTTCATCTAAAAAGCCATATTTACCATTCATATATATGAGATACATTCCATCTGTTTTATTAGAAATATAGTCATATCGTGCTTGAATAATATAATCTCCGTTTTTATTGATTATACCATATTTAGTTTCGCCATCCCTTTCAATACCAACAACGGCTTCTCCATTGACAAATGAACTCGCTTCATCAAAAATGCAACCAATAACCATTTTACCTGTTTGATCAATATATCCCCATTTGTCGTTATTTTCTACAGCCGCCAATCCTTCACTAAAATAATATACATACTCATATTGAGGTGCAACCACTAAATCACCATTAATATCTATAAAACCCCAAAGATCATCTTTCTTCACACCACACATTCCTTCATTGAAAACGACATGAACACTGTCAAATGTGCAACCTATTACTATTTCGCTCGATGTGTTTATAAAGCCATATTTAGTTTCATCTTTTTTATCGGTTTTGGCAATATAAGCTAAGCCGCCTGAAAAGTTTCCGCATTCATTATATTGAGCCGCAATAACCATTTCACCGGTTTTGTCAATATATCCCCATTTTTCACCGTCGTACACTTTGAGGAGTCCATCTGAAAACAAATTGTTTTCTTCCTCTTCTTCTGATACACTTGTTCCATAAGTTGAATCGGCCAAAGCTATAAAAACACCGGCAGCAACTAATACCGCAACCAACACTGCCACAATAATAATGACAATTTTTTTCTTGCCGCCTTTTTTAACACTTGGAGCTAGAACCTGTTCAGTAATAGCCGGCTCATCTTGCACAAAGCCTAAATTTAATTCTTCTTTGTTTTCCATTTTTTACCTCCGTCTTTTTTACAATATAC
>CAYWKY010000167.1:0-4279 GCA_964458915.1 uncultured Faecalibacterium sp. | reverse complement strand
GGAAGAATATCCGACCATAGAATCGGACTTACAATATATAAACTTGAGCAATTTTTAAACGGCGACCTTGACGAGGTCATTGACGCTCTTATAACCTATGACACCGCCGAAAAGCTCAAAAGTGAAAGCTAAGTGATAAAATGAAAACCCTTTATTTAAGCGACAAACAAGAGGATATTTTAAAGTGTGCCGAAATTTTGAAAAATGACGGTCTTGTCGCCATTCCTACAGAAACAGTTTACGGCCTTGCCGGTAACGCTCTTAAAGGAAGCTGCGTTAAGAAAATCTTTGCCGCCAAAGGCAGACCCTCAGACAACCCTCTTATAGTACACATCAGTGACATTTCCCAGTGGGAGCCTTTAGTTAAGGCTGTACCCGAAAAGGCTAAGGCCTTAGCGGAAAAATATTGGCCCGGCCCATTGACAATTATCCTGCCCAAATCAGAGATTATCCCCGATGAAATTTGCGGCGGACTTGACACTGTTGCTGTAAGAATGCCCTCAAATGAAACGGCAAGAGCTATTATAGACGCTTGCTCATTTCCTCTTGCCGCACCTTCGGCTAACACCTCAGGCAAACCGAGTCCCACCACAGCGCCGCACGTTATGGCTGACCTTGACGGAAAAATCGACGCTATTGTTGACGGCGGTTCTTCAAGCGTAGGCATTGAATCAACTGTAATTTCCCTTGCCTCAGATGTGCCGAGACTTCTTCGTCCCGGTGGCATTACCCCGGAAATGTTAAGAGAGGTCTTAGGCGAAATAATAATAGATGATGCGGTTTATAATAAGCTCGCCGACGGAGCTAAGGCTTCTTCACCGGGCATGAAATATAAGCACTACTCCCCTGCCGCTAAGGTTATTTTAATTAAAGGCACATATGATAAATATATATCCTTCGTCAGAAAAAACGCTGACAGTACCACTGCCATTTTATGCTTCGAGGGCGAAGAAGTGACGGATATACCGTCGGTGGTCTATGGCAAAAAGGATGACCCCTCATCTCAGGCGAAACACATTTTCGATGCCCTTCGCAGCCTTGACAAAATCGGCGCAAAAACTGTTTATGCCCGTTTCCCTGAAAGTGACGGTGTAGGTCTTGGCGTGTTTAACCGCCTTGTTCGTGCCGCAGGATTTAACATTATAGAGCTTTGAGGTGAAAAAATATGCTCACAATTGGTCTTACGGGAAAAACCGGCGCCGGAAAAAGCACAGTTGCTCTCTATCTAAAGGCTAAAGGCTGTAAAATTATTGACGGCGATGTTATAGCGAGAAATATAACAGAAAAAGGCAGCGAGGTACTCACTGAGCTTCAAAAGGCTTTCGGTGAAGATATTCTCGACGAAAACGGCTGTCTTATTAGAAAATGTCTTGCCGAAAGAGCCTTTTCTTCGCCGGAAAACACAGCGCTTCTCAACGATATAACCCACCCACATATAAAAAGAAAATGTGAAGAAGAAATCCAAGAGGGCAAGCATGAGGGATATAAATTTTTCGTTATAGATGCCGCCGCACTTTTGGAAAGCAGCTGTAAGGAGCTTTGCGATAAAATTGTTGTTGTCACAGCGCCTGAGGATATTCGCCTTGAAAGAATCTTAAATCGAGACAAAATAACTTTATCTCAGGCAATGACAAGAATAAAAGCTCAAAAGGCTGACGAATATTATTTCAGCAGGGCCGATATAATAATAAGAAACTACCCTCCCTATGACAAAGGAGAAGACAGATACAGAGAACTTGAGGAGCTGATAAATTGAAAAAAAGCAAGAAAATAATTATTGCTCTCACTATCTTTATAGCTCTTTCAGCTGTGGTTTTATACTACGGTTCTTTATCAGCTCTTAAAACATTATATCCATGTGAATATTCAGATATTGTCGAAAGTAACGCAAAAGAAAATAATCTTTCACCCTGGTTTGTCTATGCGGTCATAAAATGCGAAAGCGATTTTGTTCCGAATGCCGTCTCTTACACAGGTGCAGTAGGTCTTATGCAAATAATGCCCGACACCTTTCAATGGATAAGCGGAAAGCTTAAGGATAACAAAACCTTTGAAGACGCTTATGAGCCGGAAACCTCGGTGAAATACGGCTGCTACTTATACGGGTACCTAATAGATAAATTTAAAAACGAGGAAACCGCTATTGCCGCCTATCACGCAGGTATAGGCAATGTTAATAAATGGCTGGGCGACGAAAAATATTCCGCCGATGGCGAAACGCTTCACACTATACCTTTTCCAACAACAGCAAAATATGTCAAAAAGGTTATTAAAACCAAAAATATATATGAAAAACTTTACATGAGAAAGGATGCATAAATCATGTCAAACGAAAAAAGCCAGGCAGAGCTTCTCAAAGAAGAGCTTTGCTTAGAAAAAAAGCACTTCAGCGTTCAAATGAGCGACGAAGAGCTTAAAAATGCCGACGACTATTGCGAAGGCTATAAGGAGTTTTTAGCTACAGCTAAAACAGAAAGAGAATGTGTCGATTACTTAAAGGAAAAAGCTGAAAGCAACGGCTTTGTACCCTTCGACAACAAAAAGACCTATAAAGCAGGCGACAAGGTTTACTTTAACAACAGAGGCAAGAGCATAATTCTTGCAGTTATAGGTAAAAAAGGTGTCAGCGAAGGCGCAAAAATTGTTGCAGCTCACATTGACTCACCTCGCCTTGACCTTAAGCCTACACCTCTTTATGAAAGCGATGAGCTTGCTTACTTCAAAACTCACTACTACGGTGGCATAAAGAAATATCAATGGGTTGCAATGCCTCTTTCTCTTCACGGTGTTATGATTAAAAAAGACGGCGAAAGCGTTAAAATCAGCATTGGCGAAAACAAGGGCGAGCCTAAATTCGTTATCACCGACCTTCTGCCCCACCTTGACAAGGAGCAGTCAAAAAGACCCCTTCTCGAAGGCATTAAGGGCGAAGAGTTAAATATTCTTATCGGTTCAAGACCCTTTAAGAGCGACAACGGCAGTGAGCTTGTTAAGCTCAACATTCTTAAGCTTCTCAACGAAAAATACGGCGTTACAGAAAAGGATTTCATTTCAGCTGAGCTTGAAATGGTACCCGCACTTGAGGTCAGCGATATAGGCTTTGACCGCAGCATGATAGGCGCTTACGGGCACGACGACAGAGTTTGCGCTTACCCCGCCGCAACAGCTGTTTTTGATATAGACACTCCCGAACACACTGTTATGGCTGTTCTTGCAGACAAGGAAGAAATCGGTTCAGACGGCAACACCGGTCTTAACTCAAGCTTTATGAAGTATTTCATTTATGACCTTGCAAAAGCTGAGGGTCTTGAGGGCAGAGATGTGCTTTCAATGTCAGAATGTCTTTCAGCTGACGTTAATGCAGGCTTCGACCCCACCTTCCCTTCAGTGCATGACAAATATAACTGCTGCACTCTTAACCACGGCTGTGTTATTACAAAATATACAGGCTCAAGAGGCAAAAGCGGCACCTCAGACGCAAGCGCAGAATTTATGGGCAAGGTTCGCCGTATTCTCGACGGCGCAAATGTTTCCTGGCAGATAGGTGAGCTTGGTGCTGTTGACGAGGGCGGCGGCGGAACGGTTGCAAAATACATTGCAAACCTTAATGTTGATGTTGTTGACCTTGGTGTACCCGTGCTTTCAATGCACGCTCCTTATGAAATCGTTGCAAAGACAGATGTTTACAGCACATACCGTGCTTGCTTCGAGTTTTATAAGTCATAATTCACCGCCACTGAATATAATACAGTAATATTCAAAATTATTTGCATAAAAATTCAATAAATATTGATTTTACTATTGACTTTTGCATAAAAATGCTTATAATATACCGTAGCTTAACAAAAAGATGAACGGAGACGAAATAAAATGAAAGAAATTAAGAAAATTGTTCTCGCTTATTCAGGCGGACTTGACACATCAATAATTATTCCTTGGCTTAAAGAACACTATGAAGGCTGTGAGGTTATCGCAGTTTCAGGTGACGTTGGACAGGCTTCAGAGCTTGAGGGTCTTGAAGAAAAGGCTCTTAAGACAGGCGCAAGCAAGCTTTATATCGAAGACCTTAACAAGGAATTTGTTGAAGATTATATCTATCCCACACTTAAAGCCGGCGCAGTTTATGAGGGTATGTATCTTTTAGGTACAGCTTTCGCTCGTCCTCTTATCGCTAAGAGAATAGTTGAAATCGCTAAGGCTGAGGGTGCTGACGCTATTTGCCATGGCTGTACCGGTAAGGGTAACGATCAGGTTCGTTTCGAGCTTGCAATCAAGGCTT
>CAYWKY010000166.1:0-4300 GCA_964458915.1 uncultured Faecalibacterium sp. | reverse complement strand
GAAGCTGTTGCACCGATTGATATTATAAAGCGTGGCGGAATAGATGTTGTTACCGTTGGTGTTACAGGTGACATTATAAACGGAAAACACGGAATTAAGGTTATTCCCGACAAGCGTATTGATGATATTGAGCTTAATTGTGAGCTTGACGGTATAATTCTTCCCGGTGGACTTCCCGGTGCAACAAATCTTGAAAATTGCCCTCAGGTGCAAAATGCTATTGATTTTGCTTTTAAATCAGGCAAGCTTATCTGTGCTATCTGCGCCGCACCGCAAATTCTCGGTCACAAGGGCCTGCTTAAAAATAAGGAAGCTATCGCATATCCCGGTTTTGAAAATGAGCTCGAAGGAGCTAAAATCAGCGAGAACTATGTTGTAACAGACGGCAATTTTATTACCGCTAAGGGTGCAGGTGTCGCTGTGGATTTCGGTTTGGCAATAGTTTCAGCTTTAAAAGGCAAGGAGCTTTCCGATAGCATTAAAGCTTCTATTCAGTGTAAATAATGAGCAAATCTGAGCTTAGAAAGAATTTAATTTTAAAAAGAAATTCACTTGACTCGAAAGAGGAAAAAAATACAATCATATGCTGTGGGCTACTCGATAGCAGTATTTATAAAAGCTGCGATAAGATTTATCTTTACAGCTCTTTTGGCAGTGAGGTTGACACTTCGCTCTTATTTAGTAAAGCTTTGAGTGACGGCAAAACAGTCGCTTTTCCAAAATGTCTTGACAAAGAGGGCAACATGGAGTTTTATTATGTAAGTAGTGTCCGTGATTTTGCACTCGGAGCTTTCGGCATAAAAGAGCCGACGGCTGAATGCCCCAAGGCTGACTTTGATAGCGGTACTCTTTGCATAGTGCCGGGAATAGGCTTTAGTCTTGACGGGCATAGAATCGGGTACGGAAAAGGATATTATGACCGCTTTTTAAGTGAGTTTAAGGGCATAAGTGTAGGCTTTTGTTTCGATGAATGTGTGATTGAAAGCTTGCCTTTCAATAAATTTGATAAAAAAGTTAACTATCTTATCACTGATAAGAAAATATACAATTTTACATAAAGGAGGAATAATATGGCTGACCGTTTTTATTCAGAGGGTTCTAAAAACAATGGAGGCATCGGCGCAAACAGCAGAGCTAACAATGTTAACCCTTATTCAGCTAAAGCTAATAATGCTTTAGGCGATTTCAGCGAAAATATTGATTCCAATACTGTCAGACCCGGTCAAGGTTCTGCTCATTCACATGAAAAATTCCAGGTGCATATTAATAATTTTGATGATTTTATCGGTATGCCTGAACAGCCTTCACCTTCGGCTGCCCCAAAGAATATACCGACTAAAAAAGCACCTGCTCCAAATGCACAAAGACCGTCGGCTCCCGCAAGAAGAGTAACAAACCAAAACGGCGGCGTTTCTCAAGGCTCAAGAGCTGTTCCGGATGGCAAAAAGGTTGCGGTTAACGGTGTGAAATCTTCTCGTGTGCAAAAGCTTGGCGGTCGCACAGCAATGACAAGAAAGCCTAATGAGGAACCTAAAAATCGCATGGCTAAAAAGAGTCTTAATGCCACTGACGGTGCGCCTAAAAGGCAGGTAAATAAAAAAAGAAGTGAGTCTGCACCTAAAAAACAGTTTACTCCCGAACAGGCTAAGAGAGTTAAGGAAAGACGTAAGTATAACTTCACTAAAGCTCTTTTGGCGACTTGTGTTTGTGTTTTCTTTATCGCTATTATGACTATCACCGCTTCCACAATCGCTATGGAAACAATCAATGATATTCTTGTAATCGATAAAACACAAAATGTTTCGGGCAATATAACTGTTGAGCAGGGCGATGGGTTTAATGATGTCTTTAATAAGCTTGAAGATGCAGGCTTCATAAAGCAAAAGGCGCTTTGCTATATTTTCCTCATGTATAGAGATTATCAAACCGTTGAATACGAACCCGGTGTATATTATCTTGAAAGTAATGACGGTCTTGAATATAATATTGAAACTATGATGATAAAGCCTTCAGGCTCAAAGGATACAGTACGTCTGACTTTCCCGGAGGGCTGGACCGTTGCACAGATATTCGAGAAAATAGAAAAATATAATGTTTGTACAGCTGAGAAGCTTTATGCAAATCTTGACATGATTGCCGACCAGTACAGCTTTGTTAAAGAAATTAATATGAAATCAGGCAGATACCTTAAGGCAGAGGGCTATCTTTTCCCTGATACCTATGACTTTTTCATTGAAGAAAGTCCTGCTTCGGTGCTTAAAAAGCTGTTCTCAAACTTTGAAAACAAGTGGACAAGTGAATATAGCGCAAGGCTTAAGGAACTTGACATGACAATGGATGAAATTATTAATATTGCTGCTATGATTCAGCGTGAGGCTAAAAATACTTCTCAAATGAGTGTAATTTCTTCTGTTATTCACAATCGACTTAAAAAGTCATCAACTTTCCCCACCTTGGACATGAACTCGACTAAGGATTATATAACTTCACTCAAGCCTTATAATCTCTTTACCGATTTCTATTATGAGCTGTATCTTGGCACTTACAACACTTATAGCGCCCAGGGACTTCCTCCCGGACCTATTTGCAACCCCGGCGCTGCCGCTATCAAGGCTGCCCTTTATCCTGCCAATACTGATTACTATTTCTTCATGCACAGCTCATCAGGTGAGATTTATCTCGCTCGTACTGCCGAGGAGCATCAGTTGAACACAGAGCTTTATTTGTAAAAAAACGAGGTTATTAAATGTTAGAAAATATAAAAAAACCGGAGCTTTTGGCACCGGCCGGCGATATGGAAAGACTTATTGCAGCGGTAAAATACGGAGCTGATGCTGTTTATTTAGGCGGTAAGGTTTTCGGAATGCGTGCCGCACCGTCAAATTTTGATGAGAACGAGTTGCCTAAAGCGGTTGCTTACTGTCATGAGCGTGGAGTTAAAGTTTATCTTACTTGCAATGTTTTGCCGAGAAATGATGAACTTTCTGAATTGCCCGACTTTCTCATGAAAGCTGAGAAAGCCGGCGTTGACGCTTTGATTATATCCGACATCGGAGTTTTAGAGTACGCAAAAAAGTATGTGCCGAATATGGAAATTCATATTTCAACCCAGTCGGGCATAGTCAACTATGCGACAGCTAACGCTTTTTATAAAATGGGCGCAAAGCGAATTGTTACGGCTCGTGAACTTAAAATGACTGAAATTGCCGCAATTCGAAAAAACATTCCCGATGATATGGATATTGAATGCTTTGTTCATGGCGCAATGTGCGTTTCATTTTCAGGCAGATGCCTTATTTCCAACTATCTTGTCGGTCGAGACGCTAACCGTGGCGAATGTGCTCAGCCTTGCCGTTGGAAATACGCTCTTATGGAAGAAAAGCGTCCCGAGCAATATTTCCCAATATATGAGGGTGACGGCGGTACCTATATATTAAACTCAAAGGATATGTGTATGATTGAGCATATTCCTGAAATGATTAAAGCCGGAATAACCTCATTTAAAATTGAGGGCAGAGCTAAATCCGCATATTATGTTTCGGCAACTATTAACGCTTACAGAAAAGCTATTGACGGATATTTTGCTAATCCTACAGACGATTATAAGCCTGAGCAGTGGATTTTAGACGAGATGAGAAAAATCAGCTATAGAGATTATTGCACAGGCTTTTTCTATGGTGATGTAGCCGAGGATGCAAATATCAGCTATAAAGGCGGCTATAACCGTGAATGGGATGTTATGGCTATAGTCAAGCATTGGGAAGACGGTATTGCCTATTGTTCCCAAAGAAATAGATTTTTTGAAGGCGATGAGCTTGAAGCTCTTGAAACAAATAAGGCTCCATTTAAAATTGTTGCGAAAGAGCTTAAAAACGCAAAAGGTGAAGCCATAGAAGCGACACAGCACCCAATGATGGATTTTTCTTTTAAATGTGATGTACCTTTAGAGGACGACACTATTCTCAGAAAAGAACGCATGGAAAAAGACAGAGTTATAATTTAAAACTGACAGGTGGCATTTTTTGTCACCTGTTAATTTTTGCTTTGTCGCATATACTATTTACGGTGATGAAATATGGATAAACCTTTTGAAGATAAGCTTAAATGCTTGTCTCGTGAAAAATTCGGCAAAAGCATGGAAAAGTTAAACTCACAAGAGATTTATGCTCTAATAGGCGATTATGTTAACGAAAAGTGCGAAAACCATATTAAAAAAGAAGAAAAAGGCAAAAAAGCGGCTTATTTCTCTATTGAGTATCTAATTGGAAGACTCCTTGAAGCTAACCTTTACAATATGAGG
>CAYWKY010000165.1:0-4325 GCA_964458915.1 uncultured Faecalibacterium sp. | reverse complement strand
CGTTATAGCTACCTGACTTTATATCCTTTTCAATATCGTCAGCAGCGTCGATAAGATAAACCCATTTACCTATTCCATAGCCGAAACGGTAAATATTGCCATTTTCATCATTTATATTATAGGCAGTAATTTTGCCGAGGGCATGAGCGCTTTGGTGAGCCGCCTCATCGGTTATGTCGCTGTTTTTCCTTTCCACTTCACTTTGAAGTCTCATACTATCTGAAATAACTGTTGCTATTTCGCCGTACATCTTTTTCGCTTTTTTAAACTTAAGGCTTGCCCATGGTAAAATAATATACATTAAAAGTCTTTTAAAAAAGCTGCCGTCAGATATATTATCCTTAACTTTAAAATAAAACATCATCATTGATACAGCTGAAGCGTACCGCAGCTCTTCGTCAATATTTTTACAATAGTTACATTTTTTTGCCGGATTAAAAGCACACCGACCACCTTCAAAGCAGGGCACAGTACCCAAAAAGCAAAGCCTTGTAAGCACAAGAAATGTTATATCATAGCTTAAAGTTAAGCGTGAGAGCAAACCGAAATGCTTGCCCATAGCCTTACAAAGAGAACAGTAAAGTCCCCTATAGGTTTCATACTCTTTGACTTTCATCTCAGGCTTATTAACCTTAACATATCCGAGCATAATTTACCTCTCAAAAGCTTTAATCAGCTTAATTATATATCATTTAGTTTAAATTGTAAACCATGTTATCCCACCAACTTTAAAATTACATAAGTTATTGATTATTCCGTCATTTTATATTATAATAGGTCAAAGATTGTTAAATCTAAGCGGAGGTTAAAATATTATGGCTATAGTAAAAAAAGACGCTTACTTTCTCTCCTCAACAGGTGTGAATAAAATTTATTGCCGAATTTGGCAGGACGACGAAGTTGAAGTAAAGGGCGTTTTTCAAATCGCTCACGGTGTTTCCGAGCATATTCTCAGATACGACGAATTTGCCTGCTTTCTTGCAAAAAACGGCTTCGTAGTTTGCGGTAACGACCACATCGGTCACGGAAGAAGTGTTGAATATTATGAAGATTTAGGCTTCACCGCAGAAGAAGACGGCGACAAGAGAATGATTGAGGATATGCACATTCTTTACAGCATTATGCACAAGAGATACCCCACTGTTCCTTATTATCTTTTCGGTCACAGCATGGGCTCATTTTGTGCGAGAGTTTACGCCACAAGCTTTTGGCACGAGCTTTCAGGTCTTATCATTTGCGGAACAGGTGAATTGCCATCTGCCGCTGTTGTACTCGAAGAACCTATTAAGCTTGCTTGCAAGCGTTTTGGCGCTCACAGTGCTGTACCCGATGCACTTATGAGCAAGGTTCAGGGACTTCTCTCCGGCGATTTAAACGCAAGCAACGATTGGCTGTCAAGAAGTCGTGAAAATATAGATAACTACATAAATGACCCACTTTGCGGAAACAGCTATTCTTTAGCTCTTATTCGTGACTTATTATCAATTGCAAACTCAGCTTGTACTGACGAATGGGCTCATCTTATTCCACCGTCATTGCCCATACTCCTCATTTCCGGCGCAAAAGACCCAATAGGCTTTAACGGCAAGGGTGTTATAAATGTGTGCGATAATCTTGAAGATGCCGGTCATCAGCCTGAGGTTATCCTTTACCCCGGCGACAAGCACGAAATCCTTTTTGAGGACGATAGAGAAAAGGTGTTTGCCGATGTGTTAAATTGGCTGACAAATCTCCCGAAATAAAAATTTACGCAGGAAGCGCTGAGCCTCCTGCGTTTTTTACATTCTGAATATGATGCCCAAAACGAGCATATGAAGCGGATAAAACCAATAGAAGAACCACTTTGAAAACTTGCCGCATCTACCTTTTTCGCCGTTATAGGTGTAAATAATAGGTAAAGCTAACAATGTGCCAAGCTGCCAAAGAGAGTCGTACCATTCGCCGCCACCCTTATAGCTGACCACGCAGCATCTAAAACACCAAAATATACACAGCAAACAATAGCATATAGCCATCTTGTTTTTACTTTCTTTAAACAGATAAAAGCATAGTACCCACATCGGTGCCATAAGTCCCCAATCGCAATAATGACAAAGACAAACGAGACACACTATAATAAAAAGCTTCAAAAACAGATTTTCAACTTTTTCAAAAACTAAAAGTACCATAAAGCAAAGAAAGAATGTTGCTACTACATTAAAGTGTAGCTTCCAAAAATAGCCATTCACCATATATGCAAAGGGAATTTGTGATATTAGAGCAAAAAGGAATAGCCTTATAGCATATTTCTTTTTTGAGCGAGTGTGAATATATCCCTCACATATAAAATAGCACATTATAGGTGCAGTCAATCTTCCTATTACTCTCATTGCTGTACCAACAGGCGAAGCAATGGGAACAAACAAAAAGCCGATATGATCAATTAACATTGCGAATGCCGCTATGTATTTAATAATATTTCTGCTCACTTTTTAAACCTTATAACATTAAAGGACAAGGGCTTAAGCTCTACAGTAATGTTTTTTCCTTCATTCTTAGGCAAGGGGTTAGCGTGCATTGTTACTGTTTCACTGCCGAAGGTGTTTTCCTGCTTAATGTCGTAGCCATCCATAGACTCGAACTCCACAACCTTATAGTCTTCAAAATCTAAAAGGGAAATGTCAAGCTGAACCTTTTCGTCCATAGAACGGTTGACACAGAAAAGAGCCACCTCACTGTTTTCTTCGTCATATGATCCAACAGCCTCAAGATAAGGCACATCAGAGAACTCCTTGCAGTCATATTTCGGGCAATCGATAATCGGCTTAATTGCGCTGCCCTTTGCATATTTTGACATTTCTCTAAAGGGATAGAAAATAGTCTGGCGGAAAGCTCCACCGCCGGTTTTTGTGAATATAGGAGCAATAACATTGACAAGCTGTGCAAGGCAGGCAATTTTAACTCTGTCTGCGTGGCGAAGCAAGGTTATTAGCATACAAGCCGTTACAAGAGCATCTTCAAAGTTATAAATATCTTCAAGTTGATTTGGTGCAACAGACCATCTCTCTATAGGCGCTCCATTTGAGTGGTACCAAACATTCCACTCATCAAAGGAAAGGTTTATCTGCTTTTTAGTGCGCTTTTTAGCTTTAACAAAATCGCAGGTGCAAATAACACTGTAAATAAAATCGTCAAGCTCCATACTTTTAGCAAGGAAAGAGGGTGTATCTCCGCTGTGATTACCATAATACTGATGAAGTGAAACATAATCAACATTGTCATAGGCTATATCAAGGGTAGTAGCCTCCCAATCACCGAATGTACGCATACCTCTGCTTGAGCTGCCACAAAGAACTGTTTCGATTGACGGGTCAACCCATTTCATCATCTTTGAAGCTTCGTTAGCTATTCTTCCGTACTCAGGTGCAGTTTTGGCGCACATCTGCCATGGTCCATCCATTTCGTTACCAAGGCACCAAAGCTTTACACCCCAAGGATCTTTATAGCCGTTATTAATTCTCATATCCGCATATTTTGAACCGCTTTTATGGTTGCAATATTCAACCAAAGCTCTTGCTTCATCGGGACCTCTCGTACCCAAATTCACAGCCATCATCGGTGCTGTGCCTGCCTTACGACACCACTTCATAAACTCGTCGGTGCCAAACTTATTAGGTTCAGTGACACCCCAAGCAAGCTCAAGTCTTGCAGGTCGCTTTTCAACAGGGCCTACCCCGTCTTCCCAATTATAGCCGGAGACAAAGTTGCCACCGGGATAACGTACAACGGGTACACCAAGCTCATTTATCATTTTAATTACGTCTTTTCTAAGACCGTCTTCGTCAGCTTCAGGGTGGCCCGGCTCATAAATTCCGCCATAAACAGCTCTACCCAAATGCTCAATAAAAGAGCCGAAAACTCTACGGTCTATTTCGCCGATTTTAAGCTCACCGGCAAGTGTAATTTTTGCTTTCATAGTCTTAAATCTCCTTTTGTAGACTTAAACTTAGTTTAACACAAAGCTTGACTTATGTAAATATAGAAAATGAAAGTTTTGAATATAGAAGTGATTTTTTACCTTGAAACAGAAATCAAACTGATTAAGATTTGGTGCGATTAATATTTTCTATTGCCGTATTAATTGAAGATATCAACACCTTTTTCAGTTCAATGCACTTGTGTAATATTTCTGCACATTATAGTAGCGATTGTATATTTTTTCAATACTTCTTCACTATTCACTATTACCTATTAACTGAAATTCCGTTCACGAAGTTAGTGAAGAGTGAAAAGTTAATAGTGAATAAGTAAAAAATTCCGCCCACATTCGTGAACGGAATTTTTTG
>CAYWKY010000164.1:0-4361 GCA_964458915.1 uncultured Faecalibacterium sp. | reverse complement strand
AGCAAGGGATTCGAACAAGGAGGGAGAAAGCGAAGCTTTCGGAAGAAAACAGTCCGGTGGACTGTTTTCGCCGACGTGGCAACGAGCGTAGCGAGGCGATAGGTGCGGCAATTCCTTGCCTTTATTTCTCGGCAGAGTACCTTTATTTATAACTCTTGCATAAAAAAATTTAATTTGTCAATAATTATTTCTACATATTTTAATTCATATCTACTTGCTATGAATTAAAAATAGTGATATACTACCAATAAAGTAGGAATTCTTGTAAAAGGAAGTGATTTTTTGAAGATATCCACTAAAGGCAGGTACGGCTTGCGTATTATGACTGACATCGCCGTCAACGGTGCGGACGGCTGTGTTTCCCTCAAAGATATCGCCGAAAGAGAACACCTTTCCGAAAAGTACCTGGAACAGATAATCAATATGCTCTCTAAGGAAGGTCTTGTGAAATCTGTCAGAGGTGCTAAGGGCGGTTATCATTTAACAAAGTCGCCTGAAGAAATTACCGTCGAAGCCATACTTAAAGCTACAGAAGGCTCTCTTGCCCCTGTTGCTTGCGCCGAAGATAATGGTAAATGTGAGAATTACTGCGATTGTGTTACATCTTTTATATGGACAAAAATATATCAGGCAACTATTTCCGTTGTCAGCAGCATAACCCTGAAAGATTTAGCTGACAGAAGCGTTGCCACTGAAAAATCAGGATTGGAGTGTATTAAGAAATGAGATATGTTTATGCGGATAATGCGGCAACAACACCTGTTTCAAAAAAGGTTGTGGAAGCTATGCTCCCCTATATGACAGAGCATTACGGCAATCCCTCCAGCCTTTATTCAATAGGTCAAACCGCCGCAAGAGCTGTGGATAAAGCAAGACAGCAGGTCGCTTGTGCCTTAGGCGCAGACAGCAAGGAGATATTTTTCACCTCCGGCGGTAGCGAAGCCGATAACTGGGCAATTAAGGGCGCTGCATTTTTAGGCGCAAAAAAAGGTAAAAAGCATCTTATTACAAGCAAGTTTGAGCATCATGCCGTGCTTCACACTATGGCTTCTTTGGAAAAGCAGGGCTTTAAAGTAACTTATCTTGATGTTTATGAGGACGGCCTTGTTAGAGTTGAGGATGTAGAAAAAGCTATCACAGACGAAACCTGCCTTGTGTCAATTATGTATGCCAATAACGAGATTGGTACTGTTCAGCCAATTAAAGAAATAGGCAAGGTTTGCCACGATAAGGGTGTTCTTTTCCACACTGACGCAGTTCAAGCTGTAGGTCACATTAAAATTGATGTCAAAGACCAAAATATTGATATGCTTTCTCTTTCAGGTCATAAATTCCATGCCGTTAAGGGTACCGGCGCACTTTACTGCAAGAAGGGAATTCGCCTTCCCAACCTTATTGACGGTGGCGCTCAAGAAAGTGGCAGACGAGCCGGCACTGAAAACGTACCCGGTATAGTCGGTCTTGGTGTGGCTATAACCGAAATGACAGAACATATTGATGAAAACTACGCTAAAGTAAAGGCTCTTCGTGATAAGCTTTTTGAGGGCGCAAGTAAGATTTCACATTCAAGAATTAATGGTGACACTGAAAAGAGACTTCCAGGTAACTTCAGTATGTGCTTTGAAGGCGTTGAGGGTGAAAGCTTACTTCTCATGCTGGATATGAAGGGTATCAGTGCTTCAAGTGGTTCAGCCTGTACCTCAGGCAGTCTTGACCCAAGCCATGTACTTTTGGCAATAGGTCTTAAGCATGAGGTGGCTCACGGCTCACTGAGACTGTCACTGAGCGAAAACACAACCCAAGAGGATGTTGACTATGTTTTAGAGGTTTTACCGCCTATTATAGACAGACTTCGTGATATGTCACCGCTTTGGGAACACATAATGGAAAACGAAAAGAATAACTAAAGGAGATTTCAGCTATGCAATACAGTGAAAAAGTAATGGAACATTTCGCCAACCCACACAATGTTGGTGTTATTGAGGACGCAGACGGTGTTGGTGAAATTGGCAACGCTAAATGCGGCGACATCATGAAGATGTATCTTAAAATTGACAACGATATTATCACAGATGTTAAATTTAAAACCTATGGCTGTGCAAGTGCTATTGCAACAAGCTCAATTGCAACAGACCTTATTAAGGGCCAGCCTATAAGCGAAGCTCTTAAATTAACAAATCAGGCTGTTGTCGAGGCTCTTGACGGACTTCCTGCTGTTAAAATTCATTGCAGTGTTCTCGCTGAGCAGGCAATAAAAGCTGCCCTTGCAGATTACTATAAAAAGCAGGGCATAGATCCGGAGCCAATTGTGGGCAAAATCGAAGACCACGACCACGAAGGCTGTAGCCTGTAAAAACAAAACCTAATAATATGAGACTCTCGCTCAAAAACAGCGGAGTCTCTTTTTTCGTTTACCCTATATTTTTCCCCTGACTATTTAAATATAAAGCCGTAAAACAGCATATTTATATATAGGTGATAATATGTTTGCAGTTTTAAACTTTTATGACGAAAAAAAGAGCTTTCACTCTTTATTTTCAGGCGACAGAATTAAAAGCGAAAGGCACAGCCTTATAAATAACCAAGTATTTTTCACAGTTGACATAAAAAAGCGTCATGGGAAGATTCCTTGGAAAAAAATTGAAAATTGCCTTGGCATACTTCGTCAAGATGTTCTTTTACCTTTTGATATAGAAATTCCACATAACATAAATATTAATAAATTTCAGCCGACTAAATATCCTTTGATTATATTTTTTCCCTGCGCTGTAAAGGATATAAAAGCTAACAATATAATTATGAATAGACTTTGTGTCCTTGATGAAAAAGGGCTGTTTTTGCCCTTTGTGGAAAATCTTATTCCCTTGTTTTCCGAAATTAAAATAGTAACACCCTTTACAGATGAATATGAAAAGCTATCCCATGAGCTTTTCAATAAATACGGTGTGGCTCTGCTTATAACAAATCAAGGAAAGCTAAATGGTGATATAGTTATTTCCCCTGACAGCAGCAAGGTAGATGTAACTTTTTCCGGCACGCTTTATTCCCTTAATAAACGCCATCTATTAAGTGGCAAGGTTCTTTGTCCGAAAAATCTAATAGTATCCCCCATTTGCAAAGAGAACTGCCCGGAATATATTGATCCCTTAATTTTTTCAGCGGCACTTTATGAAAAATGTGGCATTACTGAAGTCCTCGATGTGGAATATGAAAGGTTTTGTTGACATATGAAGACATTAGATATATACTTTAAACCAGCAAATCGAAAGAGGACTTTAAAATGACTTACAACGAAGCAATTGACTATATTATGTCAAGGCGAAAATTTCAAAAAAGCAGCTCCCACGAAAGAATAGGGCGACTTCTTCAACTGCTTGGAAATCCGGAGAAAAAGCTTAAATTTGTGCATATTGTCGGTACAAACGGCAAAGGCTCTGTGTCAACAGCTCTGTCATATATTTTAAAAAATGCAGGCTATAAGGTGGGGCTTTTTACCTCGCCATATATTGTGGAGTTCGGTGAAAGAATACAGGTAAACAATGAATATATAAGCCATGAGGATATTGCATCTTTAACATCTTTAATAAAAGAAAAAACAGATTATATGGAAAGCGAAGAGCTTTATCCCACAGTTTTTGAGGTGACGACAGCTTTATCTTTTTTGTACTTTGCCAAAGAAAACTGCCATATAGTTTTTCTTGAGGCCGGTATAGGCGGAGAGCATGATAGCACAAATATTATTCCCCCGCCCTTAGCCTGCGTTTTCACAAGCATATCCCTTGATCACACGGAAATGCTCGGTGACACTGTGGAAAAAATAGCAAAAGAAAAAAGCGGCATTATAAAAAAAGGCAGTGCAGTTGTGTCTTATCCCAACAAAGGGGAAAGCTTCGGCTATATTCCTCAAAGCCATGAGGCAATTAAAGTAATTCAAAATAAATGCGAAGAAATAGGCTGCGAGCTGTTTTTGCCTGATACTTCAAAGCTTACACTCACAGAAAACAGCATTTACGGCTCACAGTTTATCTATGATGGAATTAAAATTAAAACTTCACTTTGCGGTTGCCATCAAATTGCAAATATGATAACTGCAATTACTGTGGCAAGGTGCCTAAAAAATAAAGGCTTCAACATAAAAGAAGAGCATATTTCTTCCGGCATAGCTTCATTTAAAATTCCCGGCAGAATGGAAACTGTTGCTCATTCGCCTCTTATTATACTTGACGGCGGCCACAATGTAGGCTGCATGAAGGCACTTCGCTCTTTAATTGAAACCTATCTCAAAAATAAAGAAGTTACTCTTTTAACCTCATTTATGAAAGATAAGGACTATGAAACCTCCCTTAAAATTATAGCTCCCC
>CAYWKY010000163.1:0-4362 GCA_964458915.1 uncultured Faecalibacterium sp. | reverse complement strand
GTTTTCCTTAGCTTCTCTTATAGGGTCACCGCCCTCATGGAAAACATCGGGGAAGAAATAAGGCAAGAATCTACCCTCGGTATATTTTACACTTTTAATGTCACTGAAAAGTCTGAGCGTTGAGCCGTTGCCAACGCTGCCAACAACAGCGTCAAGACCGATTGAAGCGAACTCCTCCATAAAAGGCTCCATGCCTATCCAGTGGTCGCCCATAAACATCATGGCTTCTTTGCCGTACTCGTGAACTATATCCACCATCTCCTTAGCAAGGGCAGCGACCTCTCTTCTTTGGAAGGCCATAAAGTCCTTAAACTCCTTTGAAGGAATACGATAGGTGTTATTCATATAGCCCTGGTCAATAATAAACTCAGGGCGGAAGGCATAGCCCGCCTCTTTTTCAAATTGCTCGAGAATATATGGGCTGACGGAAGCCGAATAGCCGTACCAATCAACAAATTTTTCTCTTGCAAGCTCGTCAAAAATAAGGGTGAACTGATGGAAGAAGGTGGTAAATCTCACAACATCAACATAGTCGTGGCTGTCAAGATATTTACGAAGCCTTTGAAGGGAGTGAGCTCTTGTTTTTGGCTGACGAACATCAAATGTAATTTGAGGCTCAACATTCCAGCCGTTGACAACAGCGTTATACATATGTACCGGGTCCCACATTATATAAGCCAAAAAGCTTACAGTATATTCATGGAAAGGCTTTGCACAAATTGTAACATTACCGCTTTCCTCGTTATAAGACCATTTATCTGTGCTTACAATTTCACCTGTTGTGCGGTCAATAACCTCCCACCACTTTTTTATATCGTCGTGGCTGTTAATCTTAAGCATATCGGGATAAAGGTGATCCATAAGATGAATCTCCAACTTATCGTCAGTAGCCGTATGGAATGATGTCATAATATACATCTGCTGAACTTCATCTAAGTTTGCCTTTGCCCATTCGTTATCCTTACGGGTAGTGTAATAGGTTGCATAAACCTTTCCGCCTGCATCCTTAAGCTCCTGCGGGAACTCAGTACCGTCACAGTCACGAATAGCGTCTGCGCCCCAAACATCCATAATTTCAAGAGTTTCCTTTACTACGTCCATATCTGTTGGAATAGTAACTCTGCCTTTTGCCTTAGCCATAAAAAACCTCACCTTTTATTTTTTAATAGTTATAATATCGTTATCTTTAAGTGTCACCTTGCCGTTTCTCATTCTTCTGCGTTTAAAGGGGACACCTTTTCTGACATAAAACTTATTGCCTGCAATATATGCGTCGGGATTACTTGCAGGGCTAATAGTACCACCCAAATCGTCAACACTTAAATTATTGGAGAAGGTGTTGTGTATAGCTTCCTCCAAACAGAACATAACACAACCGCCTTCGTTAAGCCTTGAATAGTTATATTCATAAACTGTACCATCACCTGAGTCCACATCATAAGCCATGCCGTCTTGATTAAGCTTTGTGTCAACGGCTTCATTAAATCTTAAAAGTGCATTTTTACACTTCCAAGGCCAAATCGCAGCCGCAACCTTGCCCATGCGCTTTTCAGGATAGCGATAAACTCTATCGTTAATTTCCATAGCGCAGCTGTCGGACACATTATGCTCTACCAAAGGATTTAAGGCATACATAGGTGTAATTGCGTCGCCACCGACAAATTTAGTATAGTTATTGCAAATTAAAATGTTTTCGTTGCCGTACTTTTTAAATAAATCCTCACTAAGCTCTTTACCTTGGAATTTTTTGTGCATATAGGTATAGCCTACAGCTATACCCCATCGGCTAACATTTTTAACGAAGCAGTTTTGAACTGTAACTGTGTCATATCTTGCCACACCTGTTTTTTCTTCCTTTTCCGGCTTAAAGCAGGTCATGTATATTCCGCCGTTATTCATGTGTTTATTATAAACATTGCCGTTTACATCGTGAATAAAAAGATTATCCAAAGTTATTGAATGGATAGTGCCTCTGTTTTGTGAGACAACTGCAACGCCTGTTCTATCCATTTTATGCGGAGCTGAATATTCCTCGCTTGATTTTTCGCTGTCTTTATTTGTAATTTCAATATGATGCAAAATAATATTTTCCACATCGTAAAGAAGTACCGCAGAAGACACATCACCTTTATAAACATGTCCGGCAAAATCAAGCTCAGTGCCATAGTCTTGGTACCATACACCGGTGCCGTTAGCTTCAATTTTAGGCATAGCTTCCCCGGTACCATAAGAAGAAACCTCTATAGTTCCCCCTTTAATATCGCCGCAATTTTTAAGATGTAAAAACTGATTTGAAAACACAGAGCCTTTTTCCAGCAATATTTTATCGCCCGGGTTAATTTTAAGTGAATTAATTTTATCAAGACTTAAAAACGGTGTCTTTTCGCTGAGACCGTCATTTTTGTCATTGCCGTTAAGAGAGCTTACATAATATGTTGTTGATTTCATTTTCATACTGCTCCTCTCTTATTTTCTTTTCGATTATCATTTTGCTTTCATAAAACCAAAACTTATCACCGTTATATCTTGTGAATAAATCCTTGTTATTTTTATAAAAGGCTTTCTTGTCTTTTTTCGATATTTCCTTATAGCTATATACCTTTTTTATTTCCTCATTTTCGCTAACAAAATCAAGCTTAAACCTTGTCAGTTCATAGTCGAGGTACGCGTTTAGAGAAAACTGCTTAAGGCCATAAACTATTCCGCCATCGGCAATTTGCCTTGCTCTTTTTTCGTTTTCAGCTTCGCATCTGACTCTAACAGCCTCTAAGCTACTGTCTTCGATAAGACCAAGTTTTTGGGCAAATTTAAGACAAGCCAGAGCATAACTTTTCTCTTTTTCGCTTGAAAAACAAAATGTATTCATACCCGCCTCCTGAATAATATACTTTGTTTCTACAATATAATACATTTTTTATCTTATTATTGCAAGGGGGTTTATTGATTTCATAGGCATTACTCTATTAAAAGTATATTATTATTTATTTTTCGGCTTATCGTAGTCATAGGGTATTCCAAGCAAATAATCGGCAGACACCTTAAAGAAATTGCAAAGAGAAATAATATCATTAATACTCGGCTCATATTTATTACACTCGATATAGGATATTTTTCTTTGCGTTGCATTTATAGCTTGTCCTAACTGTGTTTGGTTTAAATCAGCGTCTTCCCTTAAGTTTTTTATTTTTTCTCCAAAAGTCAAATTCATACAAATCACCCAATAAATTTTACCTTAGACAGAAAACTTCTATTGACTTTTAGACGGAAAATGTCTATAATTGCTTTAAAGGAGGTAAAAACTAATATAAAAAATCTATTTAAGCAAAAAGAAAGGAATAAAAGCATGAAAAAAGGATTAGTATTATTATTCGCAGTTTTAATTTGCGCATTATTATGTGCATGTGCTTCAAATTCAGACAAAGAGAAAGAAACAACTACAAATTCTCCCGTATCTGAAACAACCACAAATGAGGAAACAACAGAAGAGTCCAAAGAGAATAAAACAATCGACTTTTCTACAGACAAAGGTGACATTAAATATGTTGGCTTTGAAAAAGCCAATTCCGGACTTGTAGACGAAAGCAATGTTTATATTATTAAATTTGCTTTCACTAATAAACAAGACGCCCCATCTCAAAGCCAATCAGCCTTTTATATTCAGTTCTTCCAAAATGGTGTGGAGATAAATAATTCTCTTTCATACTCATCAACGGGTGGAGAACAATATAAATTAGTAGGTAACTTTTTTTCAAGTGTAATGAAAGGCGGTACTGTTACTTATGGTAAATTAGTTCAACTTGAAGACAACTCTCCTATTACAATCATGGTTTCAGAACAAGGCGAAAATGATTCTTATCAAATGATGGAATTAGATGTAACAAAAAAGCCAGATAAAGATTCCAATTCAAAAGATTCAGATTCAAAGAGCAATGAACCAGAAACAAAAAAAGAAACGACAACAAGCGCAGTCAAAAATATATGGTCAGTTAATTATTATGTTGATGATTTTGATCAGCCCACAGACGAATGGTACATTACAAACTCAAATTTATTTTCCGGTACATTTAGCAACAGTGCAACAACTAACTCTAATTTGACAGCTTCAGTTCTTGTTGACTCAAAGAAGGATATTACATTTTTCCTCTATGAATATGGTCGAAACGAAGTAAAGAATTCTTCTGAGCAATATGTGGACACATATAATATCGTTATGAGAACTCCCGACGGAAAAGATCACAAAATGACCGGCACCCTTTATTGCGGTGGAGATAGAATATTTATCGACGATAAATATGTTGACACTGTTTTAAAAGCCCTTCAAGGTGATGGAGATATCATGTTCCGTTTTGTTCAATCAGATAG
>CAYWKY010000162.1:0-4377 GCA_964458915.1 uncultured Faecalibacterium sp. | reverse complement strand
TTGGCAACACTTAATGTTGAAAAGTTATCAGAACTTTGATATAATTAAATAAATAAAAAAAGGGGAGACTTCATATGGAAAATAATGCAACTATTATCGCCCTGTCAGGTAAGGGTGGTGTAGGCAAAACATCAATTTCTGCCGCTATAGTGAAGCTTCTTGTCGAGGCGTATCCGGATAAGAAAATCCTTGCCATTGATGCCGACCCGGCTGTTGGACTTTCTACTGCTCTTGGCATTGAGGCAAAAACGACTATAGACGACATAAGAAAAGAAATCGTGTCCACTGTTGAAGACGGTAACACTAAGGCTGCTATTGAGCTTTTAGGCGACGCAAGATATAAAATATTTGACGCTTTAGTTGAAACTGACGGCTTCGCTTTTATCGCTGTAGGAAGACCCGAAAGTGCCGGATGTTATTGCAAAATCAACTCATATTTAAAAGAGGTTATAAGCATACTTTCAGCTGATTTTGACTATGTTGTTATTGACGGTGAAGCAGGTATCGAGCAGATTAATCGCCGTGTTATGGAAAAGGTTACACATCTTCTTCTTATAACCGATGCCAGCAAAAAAGGTACTCAGGTTATTTCAACTATTAAGAGTGTTGCTGACGAACTGGTTATGTATAAAAAAATCGGTGCAATCGTCAACAGACTTCCCGATGAAAGTGTTATTGACCATATTAACACAAACGGCATACCTGTTTTGTCCTATATTGCCAACGATAAAAACCTTGCTATATATGACATCGAGGGCAAGAATATAACTACACTCCCTGATGATTCAAATGTAGTTAAGGGTGTAAGAAAGGCTCTTCAAGAGCTTGAAATTTTATAAGGAGTAAGCTATGAAAGATTTAAAACATCTTTATGAATTTGAAAAACTTTTGCAGGAAGCTAATAATGAGCTTGTTATAAAAGCTAAAGCTGACGGCGGCATTGCTTTAGGCTACACCTGCTATCATATACCCGAAGTGCTTTTGAACTGTGGCAATTGCTTTTCTGTGAGACTTAGAGCGCCGAGAACAGGTTCAATGGATATTGCAACTTATTATATGAGCAATTTCCTTTGCGGCTATTCTAAGGCTATACTTGAGCGTGCAATTGAGGGTGGCTATAATTTCCTGAATGCTCTTTTAGCTTCGGAGACTTGCTCTGAAATGAACAGAGCCGCTGAGCATTTTGAACTGCTGAAATTAGTTGACAACGATAAATTCTTTTTAACCTTTGTTGATATGCCCTTTAAAGTTGAGGAGCATACACTTAAGCACTATGTTAAGCAGACAAGACTTAAAATTCTCGATAAGCTCAGTGAGGTTTACGGCGTTGATACTTCAGACGAGGCTCTTTTAAAGGCTGTTGAGGAGCATAATGAGGTTTGTCGTCTTATGACTGAAATAGGTGACTACCGTAAGGAAGAAAATCCCCGTATCACCGGATATGAATATCATATTCTGAACCTTGTTACATACTGCTGCCCGAAAGCTCTTATTCTTCCGGCGCTGCGTGAAACTGCCGAGGAGCTTAAAACAAGAGTACCCGACGAAAAGAAAAATTATAGAGCTAAAATTGTTGTTGTTGGCTCAGAAATGGACGACCCGGACTTCACTTCTCTTATTGAAGACAGCGGTGCTTTAGTTGTCGCTGATAGATTTTGTTTTGGTGCTTTGCCCGGCAGACAGGAAATTATTATCGAAGAGGGCAAGGATGTGCTTTCACAGATTTGTCTTCACTATCTTAAAACCAGTCAGTGTCCAAGATATATGAGTCACGAAAAAATTCAGGAAAGACGTGATTATGTTAAACGTCTCGTTGATGAGTACCATGCAGATGGAGTGCTTTATGAGCAGCTTAAATTCTGTGAATATTGGGGCTATGAAAGAGCCTTGGCATCATATGTTATGACAAATGATTATGGTGTACCCACAGCGGCAGTTGACAGACAGTACACCGCTTCCGCATCGGGTCAGCTTCGTACCCGTGTTCAGGCTTTTGTTGAGAGCCTTGAAATTAAGAAAATTCAAAAGGAAAGGCAGGCGAAAGAAAATGGCTAATTACGGCAAGCTTTATAAAGAGCATACCGCTTTATTAAAGCATAGAGAGTGGCGTGGCTTTAAGGATACTGCTTATGACTATTACCGTTGGCTTGTGACATGGAAGGATATGATCAAAATGATTCTTCAAGCTCCCGTGTCAACAGTTAAGGGTCTGTGGAATTATCGCTGGATGTCCTCATATCTTTCAACTCCGGCATTTATAGATCGCCATGTGGCAGGTCTTCGTGGTCCCCATCTTCGTATGGCACACCTTCATTATAATATGATAGTTAAGCACGCAACAGGTCTTATTCATACCTCTTTTGTTGCAGACGAAAAAATTAATCCTAACAACAAAATCTCAAAGAAAATCGTTCTTATGGACGAAATCGTACCTAATGAGGTTTTCGCAGGCTTTCCGAATCTTATTCCCATTCCTCTTCAAACTATACCCATTTTCCTGTCATCAATGGTTGACCAGCAGATAACACCTCCATACCTTGAGCAGACAGAGAGCTTCGGTGTACCGGCTGACGTGTGTCCCCTTCCCAGTGCTGAGGCGGGCGTAGCGATTGAGGACGATTATCCGAAAATCGGTTGTTGTATGATTTCATCAAATATGCCTTGTGACGGCTCAATAATGAACTCATCCTTCCTTGACAGAAGAATCAATTTGCCTACACATTGCTTTAATGTACCGCTTCGCTATGGCGATGAAGATGTTCAGGAATATGCCGTTGATGAGGTTAAGTCACTTATCGCCTTTATCGAGGAGCAAACCGGCGAAAAATTCGACTGGGACGCATTCTTTGCGGCTATGAAGAATTATAACAAACAGCTTGATTATGAGCTTCAAAAGTGGGATATAAACAAAACTCCATATCCTCAGATGACAGGTGCAGCCTTCTGGCTTTACAGAATTTATTATTTCAACCTTTCAGGCGGTGTCGATAAGCGTTTCCTTAAGGTTGACGAAAAGGTCAACAAAATAATGATGAAAGCTTATGAGAAGAAAACTCCTGTGTCTAAAGAAATGCGACACAGAGCCGTTGTTTGGAGCTGTCCCGCTAACTATTACACTTCCTTTGCAAACTGGCTTGAAAACTGCTGGGGCATGAATGTTGTAATGGATATGGAGACTATGATTTCATATCTTGAGTTTAACACCGAGGATAAAGAGCAGGCTCTCAAAGATCTTGCAAAAACCTATCAACGCTCAATTATGCGTAAACATACAAAGGGCGGTTATCGCCATGTTGTTGATGAATTATGGCGAATTGTTGAGGAGTATAACGCTGATACCGTTATTATGTACGACCAGATTTCCTGCAAGGGTATGGACGGTCTGACAGGTATATTTGACGATCAGGCAAGAGAAAAAGGCGTAAACTTTATTTGGGTACGTCAAGACCTTATGGATCCACGCACAATTTCAAGACGAGAAATGCGTGAGCAGGTCAATAAGTATATGCAAACAGTTTTGCAAGAAGAGCCTCTCGACGCTTCACTTTTAGATTTTGAAGACGATTTAGCTTGGTAAAGGAGATAAAAATTATGAAATATTTCGGCGGATGCGATGTAGGTTCAACCTACACTAAATGTGTTATTTTAGATGAAAACGGCAAAATGGTTGCCAATGTAACCAACAGAAGCAAAATCAACCCGGTAGCAAGCGCAGAGATTGCTCTCGGTGACGCTATAGCTCAGGTTGAGGGTCTTTCCTCAGCAAAGGAGCTTACATATCTTATCGGTACAGGCTACGGCAGAAACAAGGTACCTTTTGCTGACGAAAACATTTCTGAGATAAGCTGTCACGCTATGGGTGTCCATGTTACTAACCCTGAGGTTAAGGCTATTATTGACATCGGCGGTCAGGACGTTAAGGGCATCTCAATTGACACTGATGGTACCGTTAAGAACTTCGCTATGAATGACAAATGCGCTGCCGGTACAGGCAGATTCTATGAAGCTATGGCTAACGCTTTTGAAATGTCACTTCCCGAATTTTCAAAGCTGTCACTTAACGCAAAAAATACAATTCCCATTACTGCTCAGTGTACTGTTTTCGCTGAGAGTGAGGTTATTTCTCTCGTTGGTGAGGGCAAGCCTATGGACGAAATAGCTGCCGGTATTCAGCTTGCAGTTGCAAAGAGATGTTTTGTTATGGCTAAAAAGGCAGGTGCAACTGACAGTATAACTCTTACAGGCGGTTGCGCTAAAAATGACGGACTTAAAAAGGCAATTGAAAAGGTGCTTAAAATTAAGGTCGTTGAGTTATCCACAGACCCGCAGCTCATGGGTGCTCTTGGTGCGGCAGAGTACGCAAGACAGAAAGGCCTT
>CAYWKY010000161.1:0-4409 GCA_964458915.1 uncultured Faecalibacterium sp. | reverse complement strand
ACAGGGTACTCCCCTGCTAATTCTTCAAGGACCTCAGCATTAGTTGAATAACCGCTTTTTGTTTTCTTTTTGCATGGCAAGCCCATCTTTTCAAAAAGAGCCGCACCTAACTGTTTCGGTGAATTGAGATTAAACTCAAAGCCTACTTCCTGATATATTTTTGCCGTAAGCGACTCAATTCTCTCAGACATATTATTTCCGAAAGCCTCTATGCCCTCTTTGTTAACAAGAAAGCCTATGTTTTCCATGCTCGCTAAAACCTTTGCAAGAGGAAGTTCAATTTCATAGAGAAGCTTCTCCTGAGAATTATCTTTAATTTTATTGAGAAGTAGATTACAAAGTTCCTTAAGAGATGCTGCTGCAAGAACACATTGACTGTCATAGTCACCCTCACCCACTTCTGCATGAGCTATGGTATATTCCTCGCAAAGTCTTAAAACATCATAAGAATTAGCCGACGGATTGAGTATATAACCTATAAGCTCTGTATCGGCGGCAACATTTTCTATATCGTAGCCTTTTTTCAGCGCGTACTTATAAAGGTGTTTGGTGTCAGCAGTGTATTTTTTCCATTCGCCCTCACAAAAGCCACAGAAAAATTCGTCAAAGTCAAAACAATCACCACTGACAATTTTCACCTCGTCAGCAAAGGAAAAATACATTCTTATAATTTTTTCGCCATTGTACTCAGTGACAAAATAAGCTTCGCCTTCTCTTTTTAAAGCGCCTAAAAGGGCAGGTAAATCTCTTTCTTCGTTGACAGTTACAGTGCGTACCTCAGCAGCAGTCTCACTTGGAGCAGGGATATTTTCACGGGTCAGCCCCAGCTTTTCTATAACGCCAAACATTTCGAGCTTAACCAAAAGATTAATGGCGTTATAATTATCGGCGGTTTTTGAAATATAATTTTTCAGGTTTGTGTCAACAGGAGCTTCAAGGCAAATAGTACCTAACTTATGGCTGAGATATGCGCTGTCTTTGCCTGCAAGGAGCTTGTCATGAACACCTTTTTTTATTTCAAGCTCATCTAAATGCTCATATATATAATCGATAGTACCGTATTTTGTAATAAGGTCACCTGCGGTTTTCTGTCCCACACCGGGAACACCGGGAATGTTATCCGATGAGTCGCCCATGAGAGCCTTAATTTCAATCATGCCCTGTGGCGCAACACCATATTCTTCCATAAGCTTTTCTTTATCATAAAGAGTTGTTACAGGCTTTCCCATTTTTGTTGCGGCAAGAAGTACACTCGTGTTGTCGCTTATAAGCTGCAAAGAATCACGGTCACCTGTAGCAATAAAGCATTTATCTTCACCCTTGCACTGATTTGCCAAAGTACCGAGAATATCGTCAGCCTCATATCCCTCTTTTTCAACTACTGTGCAGCCGAGATATGACAACAGTTCCTTTAAAATCGGCATTTGTGAACGAAGCTCATCGGGCATACCTTTTCTGCCTGCTTTATAAGCGTCATACATTTTATGTCTGAAAGTAGGTGCTTTAAGGTCGAAAGCCACTGCCACAGCATCAGGTTCGCACTCAGCTTTGAGCCTTATAAGTATATTAAGAAAGCCATATATGGCATTGGTGAATTGACCATCTTTTGTTGTGAGCATTTTAATTCCATAAAAGGCTCTATTGGCAATACTGTTGCCATCAATTACAAGAAGCTTCATGTTTTTACCTCTTTTCTATTATATACATTATAGTATAGCACATTTTAGACTAATTGAAAAGGGCGAAAGTTTATTTTCTTTTGTACCGCAGGAAAAGGTATCAATTAAGCTGTTTTATAACGACAATATCATATTTATTCCATGATTTTTTGTGTACTGCTCTACCCTTGCAAAATATTCTCATGTATGCTACAATATCAGCCGACTTAGTTTAAAGGACTGATATAATGAAAATTGGCAATATAGAATTAGACTCTCGCTCTGCGGCGCTTGCACCTATGGCAGGAGTTGCAGACAGAGCCTTTCGTGAAATCTGTCACGATTACGGTGCAACATATGTTGTAAGTGAAATGGTCAGCAGCAAAGGTCTTACAATGTGCGACAGAAAAAGCAAGTCACTTTTGCTTTTAAGCGATAAGGAACGCCCTGCCGCTGCACAAATTTTTGGCTCTGACCCTAAAATCATGGCTGAAAGTGCTATAGAATGTTTGAATTTTTCGCCCGATGCTATTGACATCAATATGGGCTGCCCTGCCCCTAAAATCGCAGGCAACGGTGGTGGAAGCGCACTGCTAAAAGACCCGGACTTAGCCTTTCAGATTATGCGTGAAGTAAAGCGGGCAGTCAACATACCCGTAACTGTTAAAATTCGTCTTGGTTGGGATAAAGACAGCATTAACTGTGTGGAAATGGCAAAACGAGCCGAGGCAGCTGGCATGGACGCTATAACTGTTCACGGTAGAACGAGAATGCAGATGTATGCACCGCCGGTTGACCGCAGCATGATAGGTGAAGTTAAAAAGGCGGTATCAATTCCCGTTATAGGCAACGGTGATATTGTCGATGGCATTAGTGCAGCAAAGATGATTGAAGACACCGGTTGCGACTATCTTATGGTTGGCAGAGGTGCTCTTGGCAGACCTTGGGTGTTCAGCCAAATAAGCGCCTATTTAAAAGATGAGCGTGTCCTCCCCGAACCGCCGGTGAGCGAAAGAATGCGAGTTATGGTAAAGCATATCAAGCTCATTTGTGAATATAAAGGTGAGCGCATTGGCATAAAAGAGGCAAGAAAACACGCTGCGTGGTATATTAAGGGTATAAAAGGTGCAGCAAAATACAGACAGCAGGTCGGCACTTTAGAGAGCATTGAGCAGCTTGAAGAATTAGCTTATAAAATTACAATGGAAAATCTTGAATAACTTAAATGAGCTGTAAAAACTAAGTTACAGCTCATTTCTTTGTTAGCGATATAGTGAAGCAAACCTGTCATTAAAAAACTTTTGCTGCAAGGTGTCTTCTCTTTTTGCAGGGCTTCGCCCCACACCCCACGAGCTTTTGAAAAAGCTCGACCAAAACTTTGGTTGAGTAAGGGAAAGTAAGGCAGTTTAGAATCGGTGAGTGGAAACGGGAGGTTGGGGCGGCTCCACAGCCACCTTCGGTGGCGTGGCGGTGCTACCGCACCGCCGAAAATCGTGAAACGATTTTAGTGGAGCCGCCCCTCACTTCCCCCTTCCACCCACTAAATCAAAAAGTAACCACTTCCAACTTCGTCAGTTAGCAGCAGGTGCGGTATCACTGGTTAGACCCTTTATAATCAGCCATAGCAATACAAATACAGTAAACATCTTTTGCGCCACCGCTTATCAGCGCATTTACACACTCACTAAGTGTAGCACCTGTAGTTTTAATATCGTCGCACAAAAGCAGAGTTTTACCCTCTACCTCGGCAGTAGTACCAACAGAAAAAGAATTTTTAAGATTCTCTGTTCTTTCATGTGCAGTCAAGGTATGCTGCTTCTTTGTAGTTTTTGTCTTAACAAGACAAGCGTTTAAAGGTACTCCCAGCTTGTGTGCTAAACTTTTAGCTAAAAGCTCTGATTGATTATATCCTCTGTGTCTTTGATCTTCTTTAGCCATTGGTACAAAGCAAACTCCATCAAAAGCTATTCCCGGATATGCTTGCAAGGTACGCTTGGCTAAATCGTCGGAAAAGCTCTTAACAAAGGAAATTCTGCCATGAAACTTCATAGCGTGTATTTTTTCTCTAATATCTCCGCTATACATATAAACCGCAGCTATATGCGGTAAAGGAATATTTATATTGTTATCGCAAAGGCATCTCTGCTTTTGATAGCCACAATGGCTGCAAAAATCTTCGCCCACAAAAGTTATACTTTCTTCACACCTTGGGCAGGACTCATATGAGATAGGGATAATTTTTCCACATTTATAGCATCTTTCAGGGAAAAAGATTCGAGATAAACGGCTTTGATATTTCATATTATCACGCTCCAAAGAAATCTTAACATAGGCGCAAATAAAAATATACTCAATATTTTAAGTGTATTCAAAACATTGAGTATGGTACTATCTATTAGGTGATTTTTATATGATTAACTATTCTCCATTTTATAAAACCTTATTAGAAAAAGGCGTAACCGAATATCAATTAATATTTAAACAAGGCTTTTCCGCAAACACCTTTTACAGAATGAAAAAAGGTGAAGCCATAAGCACGAAGACTATTGATGCTCTTTGTTATGCCCTTGACTGTGAGGTTGACGACATAATAAAATTTGAAAAAGAGTAACATCAATTATCAGATTTAAGTATTTTGAAAAAATTATCGAAAAAAATCAAAATTTTTATCAAAAAAGGCTTGACAAGAGCCTACTAAATCTGTATAATAGCCAAGTAACTTATCCGGGTGTGGCGAAGTTTGGTATCGCA
>CAYWKY010000160.1:0-4414 GCA_964458915.1 uncultured Faecalibacterium sp. | reverse complement strand
CTCTTGTACTCTCTCTTGAGTACACACATATAATACACGAAGAAACGACAAAAATCAAGCCTTTTTTTACAAAAAAATTCGATTCTATCATTTCGTCAATTTGTCAGAAAAAGTTAGATATTTTTTGTGCAAAATATCTAAACAACATTGGTGGCAGACTTTTCCACACTCAATTCAATTAAATGTTGACAATTCAGTGGTTAGTTTGATATAATTATTGATATTGATTTTATGTTACTTAGGAGGGTTTCCTATGGCAACCTATATACCCGATAACTATGTGCCGCATTTGTCTTTGCGTGAAACAGAGCAGGCAATAAAAAAGGTTAAAGATTTCTTTGAAAGAGATCTTGCAATTGAGCTTAATCTTACAAGAGTTTCTGCACCGTTGTTTGTTGACAACGAAAGCGGACTTAACGATAACCTTAACGGTACCGAAAGACCTGTAAGCTTTGATGTCTTCAGCGGTAAAAATTTTGAAATAGTTCATTCCTTAGCTAAGTGGAAGCGTTTTGCTCTTAAAATGTATGGCTTTGAGCCGGGCGAAGGACTTTACACCGATATGAACGCAATTCGCCGTGACGAGGACACCGACAATATTCATTCAATTTTCGTTGACCAGTGGGACTGGGAGAAAATTATCAGCAAGGACGAAAGAAATGAGCAGACACTTAAAAAGACTGTTAAGCTTATTTATGCCGCACTTCGCCACACTGAATATTACATAACCAAGGAATATAACTTTATCGGCTCACTTTTGCCGGAAAAAATAACCTTTATCACCTCTGAGGAGCTGGAGGAGCAATATCCTACTCTTAGCCGTAAAGAGCGTGAGTACGCTGCCGTAAAGGAACACGGTGCGATTTTTCTTATGAGAATCGGTACTAAGCTTAAAGATGGCAAGCCACACGACGGCAGAGCCCCCGACTATGACGACTGGACTTTGAACGGTGATATTATTGTGTACTATCCGCTTCTCGACATTGCCCTTGAGCTTTCATCAATGGGTATTAGAGTAGACGAGGAAGCTATGGAAAGACAGCTTAAGGAAAGCGGTTGTGAGGATAGAAAATCTCTGCCCTTCCACAAGGCTCTTCTCAGCGGTGAGCTTCCATATACAATCGGCGGCGGTATAGGTCAATCGAGAATGTGCCTGTTCTTTTTAAGAAAGGCTCATATCGGTGAGGTTCAATCATCTTATTGGGACGAAGAAACCGTAAAATATTGTAAAGAGCGTGGCGCAGTATTACTGTAAGGCAAATTAATAAGGGACAGGTGCTTTTGTGTTAAATGACACTAAAGTATCTGTCCTTTGGTTTTATAGAAAGTATTTACTTTTTGATTTTCGCTTTTATCTTCTTATTTGTTTTTAAGCAATTCGTCGCTCAGGCGCAATATTTCAGGGGCGTATTTCTTTCTGCTTGAAGAAAGAATAAGATTGTAAAGCGGATAATTTGCGACACATAAAATCATTCCCAAAACACCGATAATAACTCCGAGAGTCATGTTGTCGCCTATAACCTTCATGGCAAGGCACATTCCTGTTCCGAAAATGAGAATTGCAATAATGCCAAAGCCCAAAGCGAAATTAGTTGCTGTTTGACCGGCTTTTTTATCCAGAGCCTTTAGTTTATCAAGCTTAGAATCCTCTTTTTGTGTATACTTTGTGCGGATTTGCTCAATTATAAATTCTTCATCATTGTTTTTCATTTTTTATATTACCTCTTTTGCTTTATTATGCCCACATTATAAATGGACTTTGTTAAAAAAATAATTTGGAATTGTTTTTGATTGTATATTGTTTTGTAAATAAGAAATTAAAAAATATTATGAGCTTTATCACCCTAAAAGGTTAAGATAAACAATTCTAAATTAAAAACGAAATAAGTATTGCAGTTTTGTGAAAATTTTGGTACTATTATGCTATATATAATTTTGAAACTAAGGAGAAAAGAAATGTCACAGCTTAAAAATCAAGATTTATTAAATAAGCTTACACTTGAAGAAAAAGTCGGCCTTTGCTCAGGTAAAGACTTCTGGAGTCTTAAGGGTGTACCTCAGGCTGATATTCCCGAAATTATTTTAACTGACGGCCCTCACGGCTTAAGAAAGAAAAATCCGGAAGGCAAGCAGGGCGGACTCAGTGATTCTGTTTCCTCAACAGCTTTCCCCACAGCGGCAACAACTGCTTGCTCATGGGACCCGGAGCTTATTTATGAAATGGGTCAGGCTTTAGGTGAGGAGTGTCTTCAGGAAAAGGTCAGCGTAATTCTCGGCCCCGGTGTTAACATGAAGCGTTCACCTCTTTGCGGCAGAAACTTTGAATATTTTTCAGAAGATCCCTTGCTTGCCGGCGAAATTGCAGCAGGCTGGATAGCAGGTGTACAGTCAAAAAATGTTGGCGCATCAATTAAGCATTTTGCCGCTAACTCACAGGAAACTCGCAGAATGACAATTGACAGCGTTATTGACGAGAGAACCTTGCGTGAAATTTATTTGCCCGCTTTTGAAATCGCTGTAAAAAAATCTCAGCCTTGGACAGTTATGAACGCATATAACAGACTTAACGGTACATATTGCTCAGAAAACAAGCATCTTCAGCAGGAAATTCTGCGTGATGAGTGGGGCTTTAAGGGTATCGTTGTCACAGACTGGGGCGCAGCTAACAACAGAGTTATGGGTCTTGAAAACGGCAATGAGCTTGAAATGCCCTCATCAGGCGGATATAACGACGAAAAAATTATTGCCGCTGTTAAAAACGGTGAGCTTAGCGAAAGTACCCTTGACAAAAACGCTGATGCAATGCTCAGCCTTATGCTCAAATCAAAGGACGCTCTCAAGGAGGGCTACACCTATGATAAGGAAGCTCACAACGACCTTGCCGCTAAGATTGCTTCTCAAAGTGTTGTACTTCTCAAAAATGACAACAATATACTGCCTATTAAGGAAAACCAGAAGATTGCCGTTATCGGTGAAATGGCTCGTGCGCCTCGCTATCAGGGCGCAGGCAGCTCACTTCTTAACCCACACAAGCTCACCGATGCCTTTGAGGGCTTGACTGCTCTTGGCATAAAGGCAAGCTATGCACCGGGCTACGACAAGAAAAAGGACGCAATTTCCGACACTATGTTAGCCGACGCTTGCAAGGTTGCCTCAGACGCTGATGTTGTTCTTCTTTTCATCGGTCTTACAGAGGAATATGAATCAGAGGGCTACGACAGAAAGCATCTTAATCTTCCCTCATCACACAATAAGCTGGTTGAGGAAATTGCCAAAGTCAACGAAAATGTTGTTGTTGTTCTTTCAGGCGGTTCACCTGTTACAATGCCGTGGCTTAACAGTGTTAAGGCAGTGCTTAACGGCTATCTCGGCGGTCAGGCAAGCGGTACAGCTATAGCTCAGGTACTCACCGGCAAGGTTAACCCCTCAGGCAAGCTGGCTGAAACCTATCCTCTTTGCCTCGAAGATGTACCTTGTGTAAACAAATATCCCGGCACAGAGCTTTTAGCAGAGCATAGCGAAGGCATTTACATAGGCTACAGATACTATGATACCGCAAAAAAGGAAGTTCTCTTCCCATTTGGCTTCGGTCTTTCCTATACTACCTTCCAATATAGTGACCTTAAGCTCAGCTCAAAGAGCATTAAGGATACTGACACATTAACTCTTACATATAAAATAAAAAACACAGGCAAGGTAGCCGGTGCTGAAATTTCACAGATTTATGTCAGCGATAAGGAAAGCACAATTTATCGCCCTGTTAAAGAGCTTAGAGCCTTTAATAAGGTGTTCCTTGAAGCAGGAGAAGAAAAAGAAATCAGCATAGAGCTTTCAAAGAGAGCCTTCGCTTACTTTAATGTTAATATCAACGATTGGCACGTTGAAAGCGGTGAGTTTGACATTCTCGTTGGCGCTTCATCGAGAGATATTAAGCTTTCGGCAACAGTTAGCGTTGAGTCCACTGTTTCGGCAGAGGTACCCGACTATAAAAACAGCGCACCGTGCTATTACACAGCTGATGTTCAATGTGTACCCGACAGCGCTTTTGAGGCTGTTTTAGGTCATAGTATCCCGGCGAGAAAAATGGATGAAACCATGAAGCTGACAATTGCTAACTCCTTAGGTGACGCTAAGCACACAAAATGGGGTGGCAGAATAAACGGTCTTATCAATAAGATTATGGATATGATTTTCAAAGCTGACGATCCAAATGGCGGCATGATGAAAGCTATGGCTCTGGAAATACCCATTAGAAACTTTATCACTATGAGCATGGGCGTTTTCTCAGAGGAAATGGCAAAGGGTCTGCTCCTTATTCTCAACGACGAGGCACCGGGCAAGGGTGTGGGCAAGATTCTCGGCGGAATCATTCCGGCAATTAAGAAAATGCCTGCATTGTTTAAATCTATATAAC
>CAYWKY010000159.1:0-4420 GCA_964458915.1 uncultured Faecalibacterium sp. | reverse complement strand
CCTTATGTGAACGCGGATAAGGCTATCGCTTTAGGCAAAATGCCACCCACCTTCTTAGTCACATCCTCAGGCGACACTGTTGCAATGGCACAGACTAAGCAGACAGCACAGCTCATTGAGGAAAGCGGCACACCATGCGAAATTATGGATTGGGATAAATTTGACGGTAAGGATTTGCCTCACGTTTTCTCTATAATTTATCCTGACAGTGAGCCGTCAAGACAGACTATAGATGCAATGTTAGACTTCTTTAAGTCTTATAAAACACAGAAATCTAACTAAAAACAAGATAATTTCAATGAAAAACTAAAAGCTGCGGATAATTTCTGCAGCTTTTTTAAAAATTTTTATTTTTATGTCGGAAACGGCGAAGTTTTACTGTATATAATAGTAGAAAGGTGGAGGACAATGACTGACAGAGAGCTTTTGCTTTTAATCAGTGAGGATAAAGTTAAAGGCTTTTCTTTGCTGGTTGATACATATTCAGCGCTAATATATAAAATAGTGTCCTGTGTGGTTTTGCCCGTCGGCACAAGAGAAGACGCTGAAGAATGTGTCAGCGATGCTTTCCTTGCGTTTTATAACAACCTTGACGATGTTGATTTAGAGAAAAGCAGTATTAAAGGCTATCTCGCATTAATAGCAAAAAGAAGAGCCATAAACCTTTATCACACCTTAAAAAAAGAGCAATATACCACAGTACCCATTGATGAGCAGGCTGATGTGGGCAGCGATGATGGCATTGTTTCATATGAGACAAAAGCCGCTGTTGTTTCGGCTATCAAAGCCTTAGGTGAGCCGGACAGTACCATTGTAACGAGGAAATTCATCTTAGGTGAGACCGCAAAAGAGATAAGTGAGCATGTGTCCTTGTCCCCGGAGGCGGTACAAAAAAGGCTCGAAAGAAGTATGGGCAAATTAAAAACAGTGTTGGGAGGTGCTTTTGGTGAATGAGCTTGAAAAGATTTTAAATGAGCTTGATGCACAGCAGTTAAGTGAGCTTTTAGACAATGTAGATGTCGAAGAAGATATGCTTTTAAGCGAAAGAATAAAGCGTAAGACTATCCCGGAACTGACTAAAGAGGATGAGCCACCCAAAGTGGAAACCAAAACCTTGCCAAGAGTGTTTAAGATAATTCCCATTGCGGCGGCGCTGATAATTTTTGTTGCCGGAGCAGTTGTGGCAGTAAACGATATTGCAAAGCCTGACCGTAGACAGACAACGACTCAGGTTACAACAACACAAAAGCAGCCCTCCATTTTTGACAATCCTCTTATGCTTGCCATATCCTCAGGTAACGACAGCTTAATTGAGGCTCTTTTGACAAACACATTGCTGTTGACTCAGGATGTGCTGGACTTTGCGTTGGAATGTGTAGATGTTATTTCTTACACAAGTCTTCAGGAAATTGCAAAGGCCGTTGAGAAAAGTATAGGCTCAACAGGTCTTGATGAACTGCTTGAAAGTACGCTTTTGGGCGACTCAAAAAGAGCTCTTGAGGAGCTTAAAAAAAGAGACACCATGCTTATGACACCCACTGAAAAGTTATCATTTTTCTTTTCGGCAGCCTTTTGTAACAGCGATGTTATAAAAGAGTTTATCGAAAAAGGCTTTGATATAAATCTTAAAGATGCGACAGGAAGAACAATATTAGAAATCGGTGAAAAATACGGAAACGAAGAAAATGTAAAAACCGCTGAAGAAAGTGTAGAATAAGCTTTTATTCAGCAAGCTTAAAATGAGGTGTATTTTTATGAAAAACAAGATTTTTATTATTTTGTCCCTTGTGATTACCATTGCCTTAATAACCGGTATTGCGGTTTCAGCTTCGGCTGATTCAGCTCAGAAGAATACCGATGCTGAGCCTGAAATTCAAAGAGTGGCTGTCAATAAAGACAAGACCTATTATGCTTACTATAACTCAGGCTCACAAAAAGGTGCAGTTGCCCTTTGCCTTAATAACAAATTCACTTCTTACGGTGAAAACGCAGGCGATATTCAGCTTTGCACTAAAAATGAAGACGGAACTTATAATTCACTTTATACTATTAGTAAAGATAATCTTACCACTTGGTTTTCCGGCAAGCAGGAATATTCTGTAAGCCCTAACGATAATCTGTCGGCGCTGTTAGGCGGTTTAGGCAGTGTGGGCATAAGTGTAGACTGCGAAAAAACTAACTTAGCCTTTGCTCTTAACGGTCAGAGCATTGACGGCTCAGAAAATTATTATGTTTACATTCCAAATGATTATTATAAAGATGCCGACGGTATAGGTAATGCCGGAGCATATATTGAAATTGAAAGCACAAATGTTAACGCTTACACAGGAACTTTGTGTGAGGATATTGAAAAGATAACAAGCGGTATATATGACCTTGCCCTTTTCGGCATTGAAAGCCTTGCTTCCATAGCAAGATAAAACTTATGACAGTTTGAGGTATTTAGATATAGTAGGGTATAGCATCTCGGATAGAAATATCCGGGGTGTTATGCTTTTTTGCTGACTTTTTATTGTTTTTTAATAGGTTTCTTGATATAATAAAGTATATTGACTCTGAAAGAGGGCAAGAAAATGGAAATCGGTGCATCTTCCTCCTGCTTTTATCCAATGCAGACAGAAAAGGCTTTTTTACACGTTGCGAGCCACGGATTTAAAAATATAGAGATTTTCCTTAATTCGCCCAGCGAAACCGACATAAACTTTATTAGGGAGCTTAAAAAAATAAAGGATAGCTACGGTGTTAATGTCACCTCGATTCACCCATATGAAAGCTTTGGTGAGGGCTATAATTTCTTTTCACATTATTATCGTCGTTATGTGGACGCGTGTGAGAACTACAAGAGATTTTTTTCAGCGGCCGCCGAGTTAGGCGCTAAATATATTGTAATACATGGGGCAAAATTCGGCGCAGAAATATGCGACGATGAATATGCAGAGAGGTTCACAAAGCTAAATGAAATTGCAATGAGCTTCGGCTGCTTTGCTTCTCACGAAAATGTTGTTAATTTTTCAGGCGAAAGACCTGAATTTATGACAAAGCTAAAGGAGTACGGCAAAGAGAACTTTAAAATGGTTCTTGATGTAAAGCAAGCGAGAAAAGCAGGTGTTGACCCTATTTGTTTTATTGAAGCAGTGGGTGACAGCATTGTCCATGTGCACTTAAGCGACAAGACAAAAGACAGCGATTGTGCGCCACCGTCGCCTAATGGACTTTCCGATTTTTCTCAGCTGTTTTCGTCTCTTAATAAAGTGGGATATAAGGGAAAATATGTTATAGAGCTATATTCTAACGGATTTAAGAGTATTGATGATATTATTAATTCAGCGAAGTATTTGCAGGAATTATTGGATAAAATAAATAAAGTGAGGTAAAAAGCTATGAAATGTCCCTTTTGCGGTTATGAGGAAAGTAAAGTAATTGATTCAAGACCCACAGATGAAGGCGAGAAAATTCGCCGCCGAAGAGAATGTGTGGCCTGTGGAAAAAGATTTACCACCTATGAGATAATTGAAACAGTACCTATAGTTGTTGTTAAAAAAGACAAGTCAAGACAGGCTTTTGACAGAGTGAAGCTTTTTAACGGTATGCTTCGTGCCTGCGAAAAAAGACCGGTTTCAATTGATCAAATAGAAAAAGTTGTCAGCGAAATTGAAACGGACTTGCAAAACTCACTTGACAGAGAGGTGACCTCGGTACATATAGGTGAGCTTGTTATGGAAAAATTAAAGGGACTTGATGAGGTAGCTTATGTGCGCTTTGCAAGTGTCTATCGCCAGTTTAAGGATATAAATACCTTTATGGATGAGCTGACCAAACTTTTAGAAAAGGACTGATACTATGGTTTATAACAATTTTTGTGAGCTTGTGGGAAAAACACCTTTAATGAAGCTAAACTCCTTTGGCAGAGATTTACCTTGTGAAGTTTACGCAAAGCTGGAATGCTTCAACCCTGCCGGTTCGGTTAAGGATAGAGTTGCGGTTAATATGCTTATGAAGGCAAAGGAAAATGGTCTTATAAAAGAGGGGGCAACAATAATTGAGCCGACAAGCGGTAACACAGGCATAGGTCTTGCCGCTGCGGCAGTGTCACTTGGCTATAAGGCTATACTTACAATGCCCGACACAATGAGCGTAGAAAGACAAAAGCTCCTTAAAGCCTATGGCGCTGAGATAGTCCTCACTGAGGGTGCGAAGGGTATGCTTGGCTCAATTGAAAAAGCGAAAGAGCTTCAAAAGGAAATCCCTAATTCTTTTATTCCCTCACAGTTTGATAACCCGGATAATCCCGGAGCACATATTCTTACTACAGGCCCTGAAATTTGGCAGGATATGAACGGTGACATTGACATTTTTGTTGCCTGTGTTGGTACAGGCGGAACTCTTTCCGGCACAGGAAAATATCTTAAAGAAAAAAATC
>CAYWKY010000158.1:0-4475 GCA_964458915.1 uncultured Faecalibacterium sp. | reverse complement strand
GAGCTAATTTTGGAATTTCAGTTTGTGCTGTGATGATTTCACCGCAAGCGGAACATTTTTTGCCCTCGGTTAAACCTGTGCTTGTGCAAGTGGCTTTCACAGCCGGAATTGTAACTTCACTGTGAGCCAACTTCTCAATTGTACCTATATTAATCTGCGTATGACATACTGTGCATTCTGTGTGCTTTGTGCCGACTTTCGTGCAAGTTGCATCACTGTCAGTTATCCAATTGCTTTCGGTGTGTGGTAATTTTGGAATTTCATCTGTATATGAATCACCACATTCACAGGTATATGTTTTTTCGCCAACGCTGGTGCAGCTCGGTTCAATTGTAACGCTGCTATTATAAGAATGAGTGTGGGATTCGCCTAAAAAATGTATGTTAGCATTTAAGAATCGAGCATTGTTATTTTCGATTGTTATTTGGTTCCACTGTTCTTCGGTACCAAGATAATAAATATCATTCAATGAATTAACTCTGCAAAAAGCAAATTCTCTAATAGCAGTAACGCTTGTAGGAATTGTAATGCTTTTAACTCTCACTGATTGATAGAAAGCGCTTTTAGGAATTTCCGTAATTCCATCAGGTATGGTAATATTTTCGCAAAGCGGACAGTCGTAAAAAGCGTATTCGCCAATTGATCGGACACTTGAAGGAATATCTCCGCCGATGTTCTCCAGCTTATAACATTGCTGAAAGGCTGCTTTTCCAATAGTTTCAAGTCCTGACGGAAGATTAATTTCTTCAAGGCTGCTGCATCCTGAAAAAGCGTAGTTATCTATATATTTTACGTCACCAATAATAGTAACTTTTTCAAGAGATTTACAGCCACTAAATGAGCTTTGAGATATGTCGTCATAAGTAAATGGTATAGTAATACTTGTTATACTCGCACAATTTCTAAAGGCGCAAGGTCCAAGCCAAGTAATATTATTAAAGAAATCGCAATTCTCTAAAAGAGTGCAATTGGCAAAAGCATAATCACGGAGTGTTTTAATATTCTCTCCACCGCTGACAGTTACAAGTGCGCTACAGCCATCAAAAGAGTTATAGCCGACTTCAGTCACACCTGAACCTAAGTGTAGATTCTTAAGAGCTGTGCAGCCATTAAAACAGCTTTTGAGAATTTTGGTAATACCTGAGCCTATGCTAACATCTTCCAATCCTGTGCAACCATAGAAAGCAGATGCACTCAATGTTGTTGTGGAGTCGGGAATTGTAACAGACTTTATTGCAACACAGTTTTTAAAAGCTGAGTTACCGATATTTTCAACCTTTGACGGTATATTAATATCGCTCAAAGTGGTACAACCTGAAAAAGCGCTGTTGCCGATTTTTATAATGCTTTCGCTTAATTTTACACTGCTTAGTGCTGTACAGCCGTAAAAAGCAGCGCTCGGTATCTCAGTAATTTTATCGGGAATAACAATGCTCTCTAAAAGTGCGCAACCGCTAAATACTCTGTTGCCCAAGCTTTGGAGATTTGACGGCAGAGTAATATTTTGAAGTGATGCGCAATCCGAAAATGCATAGCCACCAATAGTTGTGACAGTTTGCGGAATATGCAGTTCTTTTAGCTTCGTGCATTTTTTAAAAGAACTTGTGCCTATTGCCGTTAAGCTATTCGGTAAAACGACAGTAGTAATATTTGTGTTGTTAGAGGATAAGGTTTCAACGACATTGACACCTTCGGGAACAACAACATTTGTGTCGGTACCTTTATAGTTTTTAGCTGTAATTTGATTTTTTGTTATTGTGTAATCAAATACGCCATCTGTGAAAGTGCCTTCATATGACATGCCCATATGTCTTTTGGCAAACTCGTCAAAATTCATTTGGTAATATTTATTTGTTGAGGTATACTTTTTAAACTCGCCGTTGACATATTTATTGCCGGAATCCCAAGTTGCGTCAACAACATACCATTTCCCGTCAAGATAAATTTCGTTCCATGCGTGAGTTATTTCATTTGAAAAATACTTATCGTATAATTCCTGTGGATTTGCAATTTTAGCTGAAACAGATAAACCGATTACCATTCGGCAGGGTACACCAACACTGCGACACATAGCAGTGTATAAGTTGGCATAACCTTCACAAACTGTATATTTATATTTGAAGACATCTGTGGCACTGCGGTAGACCGTGGCTTTTCTGCCCTCGTAGTAATCGTAATCATAATAAATATTATTAATTATCCAATTATACAATGCCCAAGCCTTTTCTGAGTCGGTACTGCAGGATGAAGTTAATTGTGAAGCCATCGCATCAATATCGGCATCGCTCACCATTTGGCCACTTTCAAACGGCTGCGCTTGAGATTCAACGCTAATGGAGCTTTGGCTAATAAAATCAAAAATCAGCCTATATCTTTCATTCATTTCAGAATAGACTTTTTCCGTGGTTAAATTTGGGTCATCCTTAGATAAATAGGCAGACACCTGCAACATAGGAACAAGGCATTTTTCACCCTGTATCATAGCTGTTGCAGGTGTCGCAATAAGCATTAAAACTACTAATAGCACTAATAAAATTTTGTTTTTGATTTTTCCATTCAATTTTAACATCCCCTATACTTAAATAAGTCACATAAAGAATATACTATGATTTTTATATAAAGTCAACATATTTAAGCTAAAAAGTTATATTTTTTTGTTGAATAATTTTAATTAGGAAATAAAAGGTGAGAAGTGCGCCTTTTGAGCAACACTTCTCTTAGTTGTTATTTAATTATTTGCCGCTAAAGGGTAAGTCTTCAACGGTAAAGCCCCAGTCAGAATCAAGTACACCCCAAAAAGCTCTTACAAGTGAATACTCTGAGAATACATACTTGTCAAGGAATGTAATAAGGTTTCTGAAGAAGTTTGAGTATGTGTACACAGGCTTAATGTCATCTGCAAGTATTTCGGTACCCGGAGCCATAACAGTAAAGGGCTGAACATAAAGGACACCGCCGTCACCGACAACATAGGCACGAACATAGCAAGAAATCTTATCGCTGTAATCATCAATATCAATTGACGTACCTTCAGCGATTTCAACACCGTCAGCGACCCAAACGACCTTGTTATAATTGCTTACATCGAGAGTAATAGTGTCTTCTTTTTCATCAACACTTACTCTGTTAACACTGGGCACTACGCCAACACCCGCATAATCTTCGCCCAGCTCATATCTTGCATAGCGACATACGCAGAAGAATGTGCCATCCTCCATACTCTTACGAAGAGCAGGAACAGTTTGTTCAGGCATCATGTGAACGGTAAATGCTCTGTCTATCTGGTCAATTGTGTCAGAGTGTGAATCGCTAAAGCTAAATGACCAAGGAACTACACCACGGGGAACAGTAACTTGAAGAATCTCATCGTAGATAATTCTGTCAGCAGCTGTTTGTTTATCAACAGCACTATTTATACCGGTACCAACACATGAGCTGTTTTCGAGGAAAATCTTTGAAAACTTTCTGATAAATGTTTCATCATGTGAAATGGAATAATCCTCATAAGCCTTTGTGTAGTCACCTAAGTGGTCTAAGAATGTGATGCCGCCACGCTTACCAACTTCTCTTGCCGGAGTTTCATAGTCGCCATCGATACCAATAAGCCCCTGACCGTAATCTGAGAAATAGCCGTTAATGTGGCTGTTGTTTGGTACTGCGCCGTTAAGCTCAACACCTGTTGTTACTTCAAGCATACCTCTGCCGTTTCTGTCGACACCGTCAAGAATTTCTTGTCTTCTTTCAGATGTGAGCGGAGTAAGCTTAGCAAAGCCGGTTCTGTTGCTCTTAATAAGGCGCATAATGGACACAACATCGGGAGTCTGATCCCAAGGCACACCAAGAGTCATATGGTCAGTTATAGCCAAAATGTCGTACCCTGCCGCATAATAAGCTTCAACGGTTTCGTCGATATTGCTTGCACCGTCACTTGCTGTTGTGTGGCAATGAAGCTGAGTTTTGTAAGCGTTCCAAGTATCCCAATCAACGCTTTCGTAAGCACTGCCGATAGTGTAGTCAATGTCTTCAACTGTATCGCCGGCAGCAAAAGCCGGAAGTGCAAGCGTGAAAACCAATGCCAATGATAAAACCAATGAAATAATTTTCTTGTACATATTAAAATACCTCCCTATCAATAGTAAATTTTACCACTATTCAAAGCAAAAATAAACAGTTATTTTCAACAAAAAACAAAGCTTTAATTTATCATTTGTGACTGAGAACAATTCATGTATACGGGTTTAACATAAATCCTTTTCTTTACATAAAATATTTAAGCTTTAAATCGAGTCGTTTTACTTTAAGCTTAATTCCGCTCTTTAATTATGCACAAAATATGTCTGTGCGCCTTGACAATAATACATTTTGTGGTATAATTTAGCTGTTATATGCGGATGTGGTGGAATTGGCAGACACGCAAGATTTAGGTTCTTGTGCCGTAAGGTGTGCAGGTTCAAGTCCTGTTATCCGCACCAAAA
>CAYWKY010000157.1:0-4484 GCA_964458915.1 uncultured Faecalibacterium sp. | reverse complement strand
TGCCGACAAAGCAAAGCTTTGGGGCATGACGGAGAACATTGAAACATAAATGTTGCTTCGCAACAAGGACTTTGTCCTAACAAAGGCTACGCCTTTGAATTTATGTTATAATAACCTCACGAAACTACGACAAGGCAGAGCCTTGGGTAGTTTCGGAGAACATTGAAACACAATTTATTTTATGTAAAAACTAAATCATTATAAAACAGTAAAGCTTCGTGCGAAAAGAAGGAGAAAAAATATGATTTATTTAAACAAAGACAATGTTTTTCATTTGTCAACTCAAAAAACAAGCTATATTTTCAGAGCGCTTCCTACAGGTCACTTGGAGGGCATGTACTACGGCAAAAAAATAAGAAACTCAGATAATTTAGAGTATCTCTATGATAAACATGCCGCAGGTTATAACAATACACCCCTTTATACACAGGATGACCCTTCTCTGTCTCTTGATCATATTGCTTTGGAATATTCAGCCTACGGTAAGGGCGACTATAGACTTCCTGCCATGGAAATTATGGCTGCCGACGGCAATTTTACAACTGATTTTACCTTTAAAAGTGCCGCAGTTACAAAGGTTAAGCCACATCTTAAGGGACTTCCGTCAAGCTATGGTGACAGTGAGACTTTAACTGTTATTTTAGGCGATGAAAAGCTTTCGGCAGAACTTCATCTTTTCTACACCGTATATGAAAAAAGCAATGTAATTACAAGAAGCGCAAGATTTTATAATAAAAGCAAAAAAGAAATTAAGATTAACTCTCTCATGAGTATGCAGCTTGACCTTCAGCGTGGCGAATATGTTATGCTCACCTTTGACGGCGCATGGGCAAGAGAAAGATATAAGCATGAGCATGAGCTGACCTCAGGCGTTTGTCAAATAGGTTCAACTACAGGCTCAAGCTCAAACAGACACAATCCCTTTTTCGCTATTCGTGAAAAGAAAACAACAGAGCATTTTGGTAACTGTTATGGCTTTAACCTTGTTTATTCGGGCAACCATATAGCCAGAACCGAAATTTCAACTCATGGCCTTTTGCGTATTCAAAACGGTATAAATCCCTTTGAATTTCAGTGGAGTCTCGGTGAGGACGAATATTTCGATTCCCCTGAAAGCGTAATGACCTTTAGCGACGAAGGTCTTAATGGTATGAGCCACAATATGCACGCTTTTGTTAAGGAGAACATTGTCAGAGGCTATTGGAAAGATAAAGACAGACCTGTTCTTGTTAACAACTGGGAGGCAACCACCTTTAACTTTGACGAAAAGAAAATACTTGAAATTGCCGCAGCTACAAAGGAACTCGGCGGTGAAATGTTCGTGCTTGACGACGGCTGGTTTGGCAAAAGAAACAACGATAAGGCAGGCTTAGGCGACTGGTACGTTAACACAAAGAAGCTTCCAAGCGGTATTAAGGGCCTTTCCGAAAAAATTAACGCTATGGGACTTAAATTCGGTCTCTGGGTTGAGCCTGAAATGGTGAATCCTGATTCCGACCTTTATAGAGCTCACCCCGATTGGGCAGTGACAACAGATGTATATGAGCCTACACTTGCCAGAAATCAGCTTATTCTCGACCTTACAAGACCGGAAGTGCGTGAATATATAATCAACACAATGACTGATGTTTTCCGCTATGGCAACATAGAATATATTAAGTGGGATAATAACCGCCATTTCTCTGATGTTTTCTCAAGACGCAAGGGTGCAAAAAGCGGTGAGTTTTTCCACAGATATATTATGGGACTTTATGAAATTTGGGAAACTCTTACTAACCGATTCCCGAAGATACTTTTTGAGGCTTGCTCAAGTGGCGGTAACAGATTTGACCTTGCTACCTTCTGCTATATGCCTCAGTGCTGGACCAGCGATAACACTGACCCGCTTGACAGAATCTATATTCAGTCCGGTACCTCCTACGGCTATCCGCAATCGGTTATGACTATGCACGTTGCTGCCGCTATAAGTTTCCCCGATTTCAGACCCAGCACAATTGAGCATAGATTCAATGTTGCTGCCTTTGGTGTTTTAGGCTATGAGCTTGATGTAACAAATCTCAGCCAATTTGACAGAGTTGCCGTAAAAAAACAAATCGAATATTATAAACAGCACAGACATCTTTTACAGTACGGAGAATTTTCTCGTGATGCCGATATAATGAAAGATGACAGATGTATGTGGCAGATCACAGCCGAAGATAAATCCGAGGCAATGTACGGCTACTTTGTTAACAGAATAACACCCAACTGGGGCAATGACGTTATTAAGTTCACTAATCTTAATGAAGATTTTGATTATAAGCTTAATATTCGTACTCAGCTTCTTTCCCTTAAGCATTTCGGTGACATGATAAATGTTCCGCTGCCTAAAAAGCTCGATGTTGAGGACGGCAAATTCTTCAACTTCGTTTGTGATTTCCTCAAGCTTAAAAGCGAAAAAGAGGACTATATTATCGGTGGCGATGCTCTCATGAACTCCGGCTTTAAGCCCAAACAGCCATATAATTATTCAGGCTTTAAATTCTCAGATTCACGAATGATACTTGACAACGACTCAAGAATGTATTATATTATTAAGACTGGGTCACAGGAATAATTATGAAGCAATACAATACTTACTCATTTATCGACAAAATTAATTGGCAAGAGGTCCCGGAAGAAAAGCTTGGCTTTTTCCTTTGGGACTCTGCCGTAGAATATGATGTTTATTTCAAAATGTGCTTCCTTAAAGGCAAGGGCATTTATCTTCGTATGCGCTGTAACGAAACTCAACTCAGAGCTGTTGGCAAAAACAGAGACGACAGTGTGTGGGAAGACAGTTGTATGGAAATGTTTATTTGCCCCTTTGCCGAAAGAGGGGAGTACCTTAACTTTGAAATGAACTGTGACGGCGTGTACCTTAGCCAATTCGGCGGCGCAAGAGAAAACAGAATTTTTATTAAAGACATAACCTCCATTGAAGCTCAGTTGAAAACACAGAAGACATCCGAAGGCTGGAGCTTAGAGCTTTTTGTTCCTTGTGAGCTTATCAGCGAAGTTTACTCAGAAAAATTTACGGCAGGTCCGTGCAAAATTAAAGGCAATTTTACTAAATGCGGCGACCTTACCGAGTACCCCCATTATGGCTCTTTTAGTGAGCTTGAAACCTTAGATTTAGGCTTTCATAATCCGCAGTGCTTTGCTGAGATAAATATTTATGAAAGGTATTACAATAAATAAACAAGGTAATATTATGGCAACTGAAATAGATAACGAAATAGTGAAGGTGTGTAGACACTTTGGCATAAACGGCAAAGCTGTTTCTCAAAGCATTTTCACTGACGGACATATAAACACAACACTTCTTCTCGCTTTTGAAGACGGGGATAATACTAATAAGTATCTGGTTCAGGGAATTAATACTCATGTGTTTAAAAATCCTGAAGAGCTTATGGAAAATATTGTTAATGTTACAACATATCTTAGAGATAAGATAGCGGAAAACGGCGGTGACCCAAATAGAGAAACCCTCACATTTTTAAAGGCTGAGGACGGTAAATATTACCACTATGAGGGTGATAAGTGCTGGAGAATTTATAATTTCATTGATAATTCTCACACCTGCAATAAGATTGAAAACAAAAAGCTGTTTGAAAATGCAGGCCGTTCTTTCGGAAATTTCCAAAAACATTTAACAGATTATCCTATGCATACCTTGCACGAAACAATTAAGGATTTTCATAACACTCCAAAGCGTTTTGATAACCTTGAGGCGGCTGTTAATAACAATTTAGCCAGTCGAGCTGAAACAGTTAAAGCCGATATTGATTTTGCTATGGCGAGACGAGAAGAGTCAGGCAAGCTTTTAAAGCTCTATAAAGACGGACTTATACCTCTTCGAGTTACCCACAATGACACAAAGCTCAACAACATTCTTTTTGATGATGAAACAAACGAGGGAATTTGTGTGATTGACTTAGATACTATTATGCCGGGCTTTTCTTTGTACGACTTTGGTGACGCTATTCGCTTCGGTGGCAACACCACGAGAGAAGACGACGATAATCTTGACAATGTTGATATTTCCCTTGAGCTTTTCGAGAGCTATACCGAGGGCTTTCTTTCGGCATCAGCTAAGGCACTTACAAGAGCTGAAGTTGAAAATTTAGCTTTTTCAGCTAAGCTTATGACACTTGAATGTGGTATTCGCTTTCTCACTGACTATCTTGACGGTGATGTTTATTTTAAAACGGATTATGCAGAGCATAACCTTGTCAGAGCGAGAAATCAATTTAAGCTTGTTTATGAAATCGAGAAAAACATCGACAAAATGAACGAAATTGTTATGAATATCTACAATAAGTACATATAAGAGCATCTTGTGATGCTCTTTTTGTTATTGTTTATTATTAATTTTTCACAAGTTTATTGTGCAAAATTAATAAAAGTAATAAACACCTATTTAAAGTTTTATTTATATATGCTATAATATAACTGTAAAGAGG
>CAYWKY010000156.1:0-4496 GCA_964458915.1 uncultured Faecalibacterium sp. | reverse complement strand
TTGCCGTTGCGGTTACATTGGCGTTCTATTTTATATTGAGACACTTTAACACACCAAATCTTTTTTTCAGCACTTTGTCCGTTTTCACAAGCTTTATGGCTTCGGGCCTCACTATGCTAAGAAGCGAATACTACGGCTTAGGTTATGGCGCTAATGATATTGTTCTTATTGTACTGTGGGTCCTTGCAAGTGTCGATGATGTGTCTTATGTACCTATGGTGGCATGCTTTGTGATTTTCTTTATTAACGATTTTTACGGCTTTATTAATTGGCAGAAAATAAAGAAAAGACAAAAATTGAATTAAGTGTTGATTTTTTATTTTAGATAATGTATAATCAGTTAGTACCTTTAAGGTAATAATTACATATTCTAAGGAGAATTTAAAAATGGCAAAATTAACAGACATCGACAAGAAAGCGGAAGAAAAAGGCTCACTCTTGAAAACAGTTTGGCAGTTTTTCAAGTTCATTATTGTTAGCCTTCTTGCAATGATAGTTCAGTTTGTTCTTCTCAACACACTTCAGCTTATCCCTGCGATTAAAGAGCTTTATTCAACTGATTTTAGCTGGTGGGTTTTTGTTTACCCCGTTGCTATCGGCGGCCTTGGCTATTTCATCGTCAGCAACGTTGCTAATATTGTGGCTCAAATAGTTGCTTTCTTTGTTAACAAGGAAAAGACCTTCAATTCAGGTGCTAACATTGCTGTTGCGCTTCCTGTTTACATTGTTTTCACAATTGCTCTTATCGTTTTCTCAGCTTGGCTTAATCCTACTCTCAAAGAGCTTTTTGTTGATTACAATCTCAGCGAAGATGTCGCTAAGAACATTGCAACTATGATTTGCTCAGCTGTGCAGTTCTTCCTCTATTTCCCTGTAGACAAAATCCTTTTCAAAAAGCCTAAGGAAGAAAAGGCTGAATAATAAAGAAGAAATGTGCCTCGATCAATTTGATAAAGGCACATTTTTTAAGTTATTTCATTAAAGGTGTTTTGATTTTCAATATATCTAAATAGGTGATAGGGCTTTCCTTGTTCTATACATTTTTTAATGACATATGTACTGCCGCTGCTTTTGCCATCCCAAAAAATAAATACCTCGTCTGACTTGCCGATTATTATGTCATTTCTTTTTAGCGGTGCTATTCTCCCATAAAGATCATATTCTGGAAGAATTTCCGTAATAAGTATATTGTGTTTTCTTGCATATCTCCTTGCCGCAGTATCTATGCCTCTTGCCGCACCGGAATATATTTTGGTAACCCCTTCGGGAATTGCCCACTCAGGTATGTCAGCCTTAATGTTTCGAGAACCGACTATCGCTATTTTCATGCCCATCACTCCTAACGCTTCAACTCTATTGTATCACTGTCGCTTTTTAATTGCAAGAAGAAATATTAAATAAAAGTCCTTTTATCGGGACAGAATATATTTTGTCAACAAAATTAATTGATTTGATTGTCTTAAGAAGGTGTATAAAATGTTTGAAATTAATAAACTTTCAGGAAAAACATATTACTTTTCTGCTTTTTCAAATGTGGGAATTTTTAAGTGCAGCGATGAGGAAGTTGTCCTTATCGACACTTGTGATCACCCAAGAATGATAAGAACTCTCGACAGACTTTTAGGCGCTAAAAACCTTAAGGTTAAAACGGTGATTAACACTCACTGTCATGTTGACCATATTGCGGGTAATAAATATTTTAGTGACAAATACGGCTGTGAACTGTTGGCACCTAAGGATGAATGCTTTTTTGTTGAGCATCCTGATTTTGAAGCTAAGTTTTATTATGCAGGTATCGACACAGAAAAAAGCAGAAACCCTTTCTTTTGTGTTGACCCCTCTGAGCCAAAAGCTATAGAGGAAAGCGAATTGCCAAAAGGAATTGAAGTCTTTCCTTTGCCCGGACACTCCTTTAATATGGTTGGTGTTAAAACCGAAGACGATGTTGTTTTTTTAGCTGATGCGATTCTCTCAAAAAAGACTTGGGATGAACATAAGTTGCCGTTTTTTCACAATGTAAACGAATCATTGGAAACATTGAAAAGCATAAAAAATATTGAAGGCAAGATATTTGTTCCTGCACACGATGAGCCAACTGAAAACATTAAAGAGCTCGCTGAGTACAACATAATGAAAATGAATGAAAGAAAAAATCTTGTCTATGATATATGTGAGGGACATTCCTTCGATGAAATGTTTTCTATATTAATAGAAGAGCTTGGCATTAAATTAGTCACCACAAAATATCCTATGTACGCTATAATGCTTCGCAACTTTTTGCAAAGCCTTGTTGAAGATAAAGCTATATACGCTAAGGTTGAAGATACAGCGAAGTTTATTTATCACAGGAACTAAAATAAAAGCAACTTTTTTGAAAAAATTTTAAAAAAGTTGCTTTTTTCTATTGACTTTTTTTAGCAAGCGTAGTATATTTGTGATAGTGGTTAGCACTCAAATAGTGAGAGTGCTAAAACTTAGCAAGAAGGACGGTGAGGATATGGAACTCGGAAAACGTAAAGAGCTGATATTGGGTGCTATTGTTGAGCATTATATAAAAACAGGCGAGCCTATAGGTTCAAAGATGCTTATGCAAAATCTTCCGATTTCGGTGTCTTCGGCGACTATAAGAAATGAAATGTCGGAACTGTCGGAAATGGGATATTTAGAGCAGCCCCACACATCAGCCGGCAGAGTACCATCACAAAAAGGTTATCGATATTATATAGACAACCTGATGAGTGAGGACGAAATCAGCGAAGAAGAAAGACGGCTTGTTAAAAATGAGCTTTCACGCTCTATGGGCAATCCGGATAAGCTGCTGGAAAAAGCGGGCGAAATACTTGCCAAAATGACAGGCTGTGCGGCGCTTTCAACAACCCCTACAGACGAGGGTGCAGTGATAAAACATATTGAGCTTGTGCCTGTTGGAACAAAAATAGCGATGGTCGTTATGATGACCTCAAACGGAATAATCAAAAACGGCATTTGCAGAACCGAAACAGAGCTTACAAGAGAAATGATCAACACCTTCTACGATATAGTGAAAGAGTGCTTTATAGGCAGACCGGTTAGCGATGTCGGTACTGTTATGATTCAAACTCTTGTTGCTTCTCTTGGCATGAACGCTCTTTCAATGTCGCCACTTTTTGTGGTGCTTGCAGATTTAGCTTCTCAAGCGCTTCAAGCGGAGATAAAGCTTGAAGGTGAGCAAAATCTTCTTCAGCACAGAGAATTTGGCACAGATGTTTACGATATGATGCAGTTCTTCGATGAAAAAGATAAGCTTGAAAGAGCAATTTCCGATGTGCCAAGCGGTTTGCAGGTTATTATCGGCAAGGAAAACAAATATCGTCAGCTCGAAAATTCAAGCATGATTATCGCAAGATATAACGTGGGTGGTCACGACGGCGGTGCAATAGGCATCATCGGTCCCACAAGACTAAATTACGCAAAACTGATTCCCAGCATTGAATATCTTACAGGCCTTGTAGGTGAAATGCTTACGGACACTTTGGAGGATGAATAATGGCTAAAAAAGAAAAGAACAACCAAGAAGCTAACAACATGGAAAAGGAAACGGTTGAAAAAGTTGAAACAGAAGAAACCGCAGGAAAAGCCAGTGATACAGCTTCTAAGGACGCGGATATAGAAGCACTTGAAAAAGAGCTTGCCGCCGCCAAGGAGGCGCATATCAGAACCTTAGCTGAATATGACAATTTCAGAAAGCGTTCCGCAAGAGAAAAGGAAGGCACATGGATAGAGGCAAAGGCAAGCTGTGTCAGCGAATTGCTTCCCATGCTCGACAACTTCGACAGAGCCTTGAGCGTAACAGATTCGGATTTTGACTCATATAAAAAAGGTGTTGAAATGATTTATCAGGGCTTCACCGAAACTCTTAAAAAGTTAGGTGTTGAGGCCTTTGGCGAAGAGGGAGACAGCTTTGACCCCAATTTCCACAGCGCAGTGATGCATGTTGATGACGAAAATTTAGATGAGAATGTTCTCGCTCAGGTTTTCTCAAAGGGATACAAAATAGGCGACAAGGTTCTTCGTCCCGCAATGGTTAAGGTTGCAAACTAAAGCGAAAGCTTTTAACATAAATAAATTTTAAATTAAACTCAATTAGATTTTGGAGGTAAATATTATGGCAAAGATTATCGGTATCGACTTAGGTACAACAAACTCATGCGTAGCAGTTATAGAAGGTGGCGAACCCACTGTTATCGCAAACGCAGAAGGCGCAAGAACAACTCCCTCAGTAGTTGCTTTCTCAAAGACCGGCGAAAGAATGGTAGGTCAGGTAGCAAAGCGTCAGGCTGTTACAAACCCGGACAGAACAATCGCTTCAATCAAGAGACAGATGGGCTCAAACTATCATGTTTCAATTGACGACAAAAACTATACACCTCAAGAGATTTCAGCAATGATTCTTCAAAAGCTTAAAGCGGATGCAGAGTCATACCTCGGTGACAAGGTAACAGAAGCTGTTATCACTG
>CAYWKY010000155.1:0-4530 GCA_964458915.1 uncultured Faecalibacterium sp. | reverse complement strand
TGTTGCCACCGAGGGATTTTAAGTCCCTTGCGTCTGCCGATTTCGCCACACCAGCGTGTCAGACGACTAAATTATTATACTTTTATTCTATGCAATTGTCAAGGATTTTGTGAGATTTTTTTGTTATTAATCATAACTTTTTTAGTTTTTACCCTTTTTGACAAATCTTTTTTCTCTTTTTATATAAATATTTCTAAGCTTTTGCCATAAAATTTTGTCGTAAGCTGTTGACAAGCCTTATATATAGTGCTATAGTTTAAGCACAAAAAACAGAGTAGATTTATGTGCGCTGTAGTGCCTTAAAGACGGGGAGTTGCTTTAAGGACGAAAAGCTCTTGCTTGCGGTGCATAAATCGCATCCCGCTGTGATAAATAGTCTTTTAGCCTCTATTTTTCACCTTGTGGGACAAATGGAGGTTTTTATTATGAAAGCAAAAAATGAACAACGGCTTTTCACCCTCACTTGTCTTGCATTGCTGACCGCTATGCAAATTGTTATGGCAAGATTTCTCGCCATTCCCCTCACCCAAAGCTTAAGATTTTCTCTTTCGTTTATACCTGTCGTTATTGCCGCAAGGCGATTCGGTATAGTCGGTGGTGTTCTGGTCTACGGCTTAGGTGACTTTTTGGGTGCAGTTATTTTTCCAACCACGGGAGCCTATTTTCCCGGTTTCACCTTAACGTCAGCTGTCGCCGGACTTATCTATGGCTTGTACCTTAGCAAAAAAGGTGGAGCTATTCGCATTATTTTAAGCACTGTCACCTCACAGCTTGTTTGCACTCTTTTAATGAACAGCTATTGGATTTCCACTCTTTACGGCAGCAATTATTCTGCTGTGTTTATCTCACGCATACCTCAGGCTCTTATTGTCGGAACACTTCAAGCAGTTTTCATGTTACTTTTTCTCGAAAAGGTGTGCAGTGTTATAAAAATTAAAAAATACACCTAAAAATTACAAAAAACCTTCATTTCTTAAGGTTTTCTTACAAAACATTCACTTTAATTGACAAGACTTTTTTCCTCTTTTATACTAACATCAGCTAGTCCAAAACGCCAACTCGCTTATAATAAACTTTGCAGCTGCGGGCTAAAGTGCCTTAGTTCGTATTTTGCTCAAGGATTTTGGTTGTTTTAAGAGAAAAGAGGTCTTTTTTTATGAAGTATAAGACTATTTTAAATGTTTTTGCAATAATTATAGCCGTGACTCTATTTGCTTCACTTTTTGTCGGCCATAGTGAATATTACAATAAATATGAAAAATATAAATACGGTTTCATTCCATACTACTCTACTATTGACAAGAAATGTTCAAAAAAGGATAGAGAAAAGGCTCAGGAAATTATCAATCTTGCAGGCAAGATAATGACCGATACCCTCGGCAGTGTACCCGAAAACGCAGGCGAACTTGTTTGCTATGCCGTAAATGAAAGCTTTAGCGATGCTAAGCCAAAACGAGTGGAGGCAAAAATAAATCTTATTACAGCAGATTTTTCTCTCGGTGGCGGTTATATGTGGGTGGAATGTACCAGACAGGCCTTTGATCAAAACAACAGTGTTGTGGAAGAAAAAGAAAGCCTTGCCTATTGGAAACTAAAAAAGCAAAACAATAACTGGACAGTAGTTAAAGTAAAAGAAGTGCAACACAAAAACGCAACTGTCCTATAACCTTATAGATTTAGGGAGCTGTAAAACTTTTTACAGCCCCCTTTTTATACCGGCACGGTCTGCTATATTATCGGTCATTAGCCTACAACCGTTTTATGTAGTGCTACCATCATTAAGACCGAAGCTTACAGAAAGTGCCTTGTCGATTTTATACATTTCCGCCTTGTCGAGTATCCCCATTTTTTCACGAAGCCTTTTTTTATCTAAGGTTCTCACCTGTTCGAGCAAAACAACCGAATCCTTGGCAAGACCACAGTCGTGTGCGTTGACCCTTATATGAGTCGGCAGGTTTGTCTTAAAGCGCTGACTTGTTATTGCCGCAGCTATTACTGTTGGGCTAAATTTATTTCCCACATCATTCTGCACAATAAGCACCGGTCTTATGCCGCCTTGCTCTGAGCCTACAACTGGACTCAGGTCAGCATAATATATTTCACCTCGTTTAACTGACATAGTGTTTCCTCCACTCACAAGCAGAAAATAACTGCCGTGTATTAATCTTCAAAAATAGTTTATCCTGTATAATCCCTTTTTAAACAAGTGGAGTCATATTTATTTTATGTATCAGCAGACAAAATGTTACGCACATTGAATTTTTCACTTTCAATGTGCGTTTTTATCATTCAAATATATAGCCACAGTTTTCTGTTTCAGCAAACAGCGGCCTTTTGTCTTCGCAATCTATCATCACACGGTATTGCTTATCACCGTGCGAAAGAGTAATTTCCTCTTCGCCCTTTAAAGAAACATCCGTTTCGCTTTGCGCCAAGGTTTGAAGAATATCAAACAGCTCATAGACCGGGCTATCCTGATTTGCATTGGCTGAAAATGAAACTTCACTTACAGCAACCTGCATATTTTTATTGTCAGCTTTAAACTCTATGCCTTTTATATTTTCCGGCTCTTTAATTTTCAAACTAATATCTTCAGGTGAATTATATGTAATTTCACCTTTTATTTGTGTTCCTGCGCTTTGAAATTTAACATCACAGGTGAAGCTTTCTATTTTTAAAGGTACTTTGGCGGCACCGCAACCGCTAAGACCTAATATCAAAGCAATCACAGACAAAAAGCATAAGAGACGGCGAAGCATAGAGCTGCCTCCTTTTTTTATTTTTCAAAGGCTCTCATGGAATAGGCAAGCTCTGACACCACATCGCTGGGCAACATACCCGACAATGACATTTTTTCCGAAACTCCCTCGGCGGTGTAGCCGTGAATATATACCGCAGCTGTAGCCGCATTCAAGGGAAGAAGGCCCTGAGCGAGGAAACCGCCCATAAGACCTGACAGCACATCGCCGCTGCCACCCTTGGCAAGACCAGAATTGCCGGAAGCGTTAACATAGGCTTTTTTAGACTCAGGCTGAGCAACAACTGTATTGGCACCCTTGAGAACAAGATAAACCTTGTTTTGCATAGCAAATTCTCGTGCTGTACCCACTCTGTCAGTTTCAATAAGCTCGGTAGCTTTGCCGCAAAGGCGAGACATTTCCTTCGGATGAGGAGTCAGAATCACATCACATGAAGCGCTTCTCAATATATCTATGTTTTCGGCTATGATATTTATGCCATCTGCATCAACTAAAACAGGAACCTTAGAATTACTAAGCACTGCCTTAAGGACAGCTTTTGTGCCATCGCTCACACCCATTCCGCAGCCTATAACTATTGCGCTGTACTTATGAAGTGAAGCTAAAAGCTTATCTATAGCCGCCGCTGAAAGCATACCGTCAGCATCTTCCGGCAAAGGCATCATAAGAGCCTCGGTGAGTTTGCTTGCAACGGGTAAATATGCGCTTTCAGGGAAAGCCATTGTCACAAGACCTGCGCCGCTTCTAAGAGCTGCTGAGCCGGCAAGAACAGGTGCGCCCACCATATTTCGGCTACCGCAAATGCAAAGCAAGTGTCCAAAAGTACCCTTGTGAGAAACGCTTGAACGCTCCGGGAAAAGATTGCTGACCTCAACTCTGTTATGAGTATAAAGAGAGTCGCTGACAAGCTTATAGCTTTCCTCAGGTATGCCGATATTGGCAATAATAATATCTCCACAGCATTCCGAAGCCGGGTGCATAATGTGAGCAGGCTTCAGCGATGAAATTGCAATTGTATAATCAGCCTTAAAACAGCTTGGGTCATTAAATCCGCTATCGCAATAAACGCCACTTGGCACATCAATAGCAAACTTAACACCCTTTGCGTTCGACATTTCCTCAAAAAGGAATCTTAGTTCTGCACTGACATTGCCATAAAAGCTAAAGCCGAAAACCGCATCAACAATAACATCAGCGTTTCTTATAGTCTGAATAGCTTTTGCTTTGTCTGCGTCGTACCACACTGTAGGAATTGCCATATCAATAATCAGCTTATACATATATGTTGCCTCTTGGCTTGTCGGGTACCCTGCCGCCATAATGACGCAGACATTATATCCGTTTTCGCTAAGCTTTCTTGCCACAACAAAGCCGTCGCCACCATTATTACCTTTGCCGCAAACAACAGCAACATTGCGTCTTAAGCTCTTTTCCTTTTCAACTTCATTTCTTATATTTCTTGCACAGGCAGCACCGGCATTTTCCATCATACGCTGATATGATAGGCCGTATTTTGCAGTGTACTGTTCCACCTGTTTCATTTCGTCGGAGCTGAGCAGTCTCATTTTAAATTACCACCTTTTAACAAATTATAGCTATATTGTATCATATTATGCCTCGGTTGCAAATAGTAGAAATGAACAAATTAATATATCTTTAAACTTATTTAAAGAAGTTTGTCATAACAAATCGTAATTTCACTTTATTTACACTATATTGTAACAAAATCTTTATAAAAATTTTCGTTTTTCCATTGTTTTATAAGCTAAAA
>CAYWKY010000154.1:0-4549 GCA_964458915.1 uncultured Faecalibacterium sp. | reverse complement strand
AAGGAATGACCGCCGAAGGTGTCAGGCGAAAGACAACCTGGGTGCACAAAATAATATTTGTGTGACTGTCGCTTTTGCGGAGTGCTATTATAATCAGAATTTAAAATTTGTGATAGATGTTCAGTCATAAATTTTGTTGCTATTAATGACACTCGATGCAAAATCGGGTGTTTTAATTTGTATATGCATAAAGCCGGTTTAATTAGATATTCGGAAATAAAATTTAAGGAGCAATAAAACAATGGAAAGAAAGCCCATTTTCACAGGTGCAGCAACAGCACTTGTAACACCACTTAACGAGAACGGAGTAGATTACGACAGCTTTAAAAAGCTTATTAATTGGCAGATCGATGAGGGAATAGATGCTCTTGTTATTGCCGGTACATCAGGTGAAGGCTCAACTCTCACTGACGATGAGCACAAAGAGGTTCTCAGATTTGCCGTTGAGGTTGTCGGCGGCAGAGTACCCGTTATTGCAGGTACAGGCTCAAACGACACAGCTTATGCTATTGAGCTTACAAAATATGCTTGTGAGGTTGGCTGCGATGCTATGCTCGTTGTTACACCTTACTACAACAAAGCAACACAAAAGGGTCTTGTTAAGATGTTTACAGCTATTGCTGACGCAAGCACAAAGCCTATCATTCTTTATAACGTACCCTCAAGAACAGGCATTAATATTGAGCCTGCAACCTATGCAGAGCTTGCAAAGCATCCTATGATTCAGGCTATTAAGGAAGCAAACGGTCAAATCGACAAAATTACAGAAACAATGTCACTTTGCGGCGACAAGCTAACACTTTATTCAGGTAACGACGATCAGATAGTTCCCCTTATGTCAGTTGGCGGCAAGGGCGTTATCTCTGTTCTTTCAAATATTCTTCCTAAGGAAACATCAGAAATGTGCCACAAGTTCCTTGACGGCGACGTTAAGGGTGCAGCTGAAATGCAATTCAAATACTTCAAGCTTGTAAAGGCACTGTTTAGTGAAGTTAATCCTATTCCCGCAAAGGCTGCTGTGGCTGCTATGGGTTATTGTGAGGATTATGTAAGACTTCCTCTTACAACAATGGAAGATGCAACAAAGGCAGTGCTTCTTGACAGAATGCGTGAAGCCGGTCTTAATGTATAAGAGGTAAACCTAAGATGAAAATTATTATTAACGGTGCCGGTGGCAGAATGGGTAAGGCATTAGCTGATATTATTCTTTCCGGCGGCAAGCACACTGTGGCAGCATATTGCAGCATAGAATTTACAACAAATGAAAGTGAGAATATATATTCATCCATTAGTGAATTCCACGGTGAAGCTGATTGTATAATCGACTTTTCAAACCACGCTGCAACTGAGAGTGTTGTGTCTTATGCTCTTGAAAGGAAATTGCCTATAGTTATTGCGACCACAGGTCAAACTGATGATGAGAAGGCAATAATAAATAAAGCCGGCGAAGAGATCCCTGTCTTCTATTCCCAAAATATGTCTTTGGGTATTGCTTTACTTTCATGCCTTGCAAAAATAACAACAAAGGCGTTCCCTGACGCTGATATTGAAATAGTGGAAAAGCACCACAATCAAAAGCTTGATGTTCCCAGCGGTACTGCTATACTTTTGGCAGACAGCATTAAGACTATAAAGCAAGATGCTGAATATGTTGTCGGCAGAAGCTCATATGGCAAGAGAGATAAAAAGGAAATTGGAATCCATTCACTTCGTATGGGCAGTGAAGTCGGCACACATGAAATTGTGTTTGCTATGGGTTCACAAGTCATCACTCTTAAGCATGAAGCTGAAAATAGAAGCCTTTTTGCCGACGGCGCAATTTCTGCGGCAGAGTTCCTTGTAAATCAAGAGGCAGGCTTCTACAACATGGATAATATTTTTGAATAAGAAGTGAGAAAATGACTAAAGAAAAAGTATTTTCTCTTTGCGAAGAAGCTTACGCTGAAATCATAGAGATCAGGCGTGAGCTTCACTCTTATCCGGAGCTTGGACGCAGGGAGTATAAAACCACCGAAAAAATAATAGGTTGCCTTGAAAAGTGGGGCATAGAGTATGAAAGACCGATTGAAACAGGAGTTGTTGCAACTATTAAGGGTAATAGAAGCGGTGGTGTTATTGCTCTTCGCTGTGATATTGATGGGCTGCCGATTAAAGAAATGACTGATGTTCCCTTTAAATCTAAAAATGATGGCGCTATGCACGCTTGCGGTCATGATATGCACACAGCAGCTCTTTTAGGTGCGGCGAAGATAATAAACGAAAACAAGCAGGAGCTTTCCGGAGAAGTCAGGCTTATTTTTCAACCCGATGAAGAAGGTGACGGGGGAGCGCAGCGTCTAATTGAAAAAGGTGTTATGTCAGGTGTTGATAAAGTGTTCGGTCTTCATGTAAGACCTGAAATGAAGACGGGTACTGTGGCTTTGAAGTACGGCAAATTTTATGCAGCTTCAGATATATTTGAAATTGATGTTATAGGCAAAAGCGGTCATTGCGCCGAGCCAAATAAAAACACCGATGCAATTGTTATCGGTGCCGCTATTATAAACGCATTGCAAACCATTGTCAGCCGCAACATAAGCCCTCTTGATAGCGCAGTTCTCACTATTGGTACCGCTAACGGTGGTACCTTTAGAAACACAATCGCCGGCTCATTTTCCATAACCGGCATAACAAGGTCTTTAGGGAAAGAGATAAGACAGCTTTTGCGTCAGAGAATAACCGAAACGGCAACGGGAATAGCTTTAGCTATGGGTGGTCGTGCTGAGGTACGCGTTATAGAGAGTTACCCCGGAATTATAAATGATGATTCCGCCACTGAGCATATCGAAAAAACGGCGAAGGAGCTTTTAGGCGAGGATAAAACAAAGGTTTTAACGCAGCTGTTTATGACAACAGAGGACTTTGGCTGTTATTGCGAAAAAGCTTCGGGATGCTTTTATCATGTGGGGTGCGGCTGTGAATATCCTTTGCACAGTGACAAATTCTGCCCTGATGAAAAGGCTGTTTTAACTGCAATGATGATGCACGTTGCAAGTGTTATGATGTAAAAGCAAAAAAGAGAATAAACAAAAACCAAGCAGTCCAAAAGGCATATGCTTGGTTTTTATTGTTAAAAGTATCGGCGTATAACCGCTTTTGATTAAGTTTATTTTAGTTATTTCAGAATAGCTTCAATTTCACTTAACTCAGCTGTTGTCAGTTCAGGAAAAGAAAGAGCCTTAACATTTTCTTCTATTTGTTCCGGTTTGCTTGCGCCGATCAAAGCACTGGTAACAACAGGGTCACGCAGTGTCCATTGTAAAGCGAGCTGAGCTACTGTTTGACCGCGTTTTTCAGCTATAGAAGACAGCTTGCGTACAATAGCAATTTTGTCATCTGTAATATCTGATGATTTTAAATATCTTGGGTCATGTGCGGCACGTGAATCGGCAGGAATACCGTTTAAGTATCTATTTGTCAGAATACCGTTGCTCAGTGGAGCAAAAGCAATACAGCCGACACCCTCCTGTCTGAGTACATCATCAAGACCGTTTTCAATTGAACGGTTGAGCATAGAATAATTCGGCTGATGAATAAGCATGGGAGTTCCCATTTCACGCAAGGTACGAATAGCGATGCGTGCCTGTTCGGGCTCATAGTAATTGGAGATTCCAACATAAAGAGCCTTGCCGCTGCGCACGATATAATCGAGAGCACCCATAGTTTCCTCAATAGGTGTGTTGGGGTCAGGGCGATGATGATAAAAAATATCTACATAGTCAAGGTGCATTCTTTTGAGAGATTCATCAAGGCTGGCGATGAGATATTTGCGGCTGCCGTTATCACCGTATGGACCGGGCCACATATCGTTTCCGGCTTTTGTTGAGATAACCAGTTCATTTCTATGTGTGTGCCAATCTTTTTGCATATGCATACCGAAATTGAATTCAGCTTCTCCGTACGGTGGGCCGTAATTGTTGGCAAGGTCAAAATGGGTGATACCCAAATCAAAAGCTTTACGAAGTATGTTTTGTTGTGTTGCAAAGGGTGTGATGTTTCCGAAATTATGCCAAAGTCCAAGAGATATAGCCGGAAGCTCTAAACCACTTCTGCCACAGCGACGGTAAGTCATTATTTCATAACGGTTTGGTGCAGGTTGATAGTTCATAGACAGACTCCTTTCAAGTTATAGGACAGTGTTTTCACTTTGTATATAAAATTATATCACTTCGTCTGTTATAAATAAATGAATCATTTGTTAAATATGGTTAGATTTTCTATTTTGGGTTGCGAAGAAGATTATATCCTAGATTCCGCATAAAATTAACACATACAAAATGAGCATACACGAAAAAAGAGATAATTAAAGAATAAACGAGATTTTTGCTTTAAAAATGTCAATTTTCGGTATGTGTTAATTATACGATGAGGTTTTGCGACAATTTCGCAAATAATGCGAAATTATCATTATAAGTCCTGCCAAATGTGCTTTTTTTGCTTTGATAATCCCGCAGTCAAAAAATAACCATACAAAAATGCGTATGTGTTAATTTTAGTGGGAATTTAGGTT
>CAYWKY010000153.1:0-4551 GCA_964458915.1 uncultured Faecalibacterium sp. | reverse complement strand
ACACAAGACAATTCCACTATGAGGGCGACTTTGATTTCACTAAGAGTGACGTTATCAGCCGTATGTACCCCACAGAGGATCAGGTTGAAAAATTAGGTAAGAGAGAACCGCTGACAATAACATGGTTTGACAATATTGCCAACGCTCTCGCCGCCGACAGTAAGCCTATAGCAAAAGAGCTTTACACAAAGCCTGTTGTTTTCTGCGAATATGCTCACGCTATGGAAAACTCCTTGGGTAACTTCCAGGCATATATGGACGCTTTTGAAAAGTACGACAATCTTTGCGGCGGTTATATTTGGGACTTTGTTGATCAGGCAATTCACAAAAAGGGCGAAAACGGCGAAGATATTTGGCTTTACGGCACAGACTATAACGAAAAGAAAACTTGGATAGAGCCACCTTACAACACTTGCGCTATTGTGGGCAGTAACACCTTCTTTAACGCAAACGGTATTATTGCCGCTGACAGAAAGCTTCACCCCTCAATTCACGAGGTTAGAAAGGTTTATTGTGAAATTCAGATAAAGGCTATTGATATAGAAAAGGGCAAGTTTGTTTTAAAGAACAAGCAGATGTTCTCTGATCTTAGCAAGTTTGACATAGCTTATGTTATTACAGAAGACGGCAAGCTTATTTCAAGGGGTACTCTTGACAGAGAAAGATTTGAAAGACTTGCACCTCTCAGCGAAAAGGAATTTACCTTCGATTATAACTTAGGTGAAATGCCGAAGGGTGAGACTATAATAACATTCTCATATCTGCGCCGAGAGGATTGCCGTTTCGCTAAAGCCGGCTATGAGCAGGGCTGGGATCAGTTTATTATTAAGCCTGCCGACAAAAAAGAAGAGACAGTTTATGAGGGCAAGGTTGACATTAAGGGTACCAACGAGGACTTCACTGTTATAGGTGAGGATTTCAGATATAGCTTTGTAAACGGTCAGCTTATTTCAATGCTCAAAGGCGACAAGGAATATCTCAAGGGCGCTTTAAAGCCGAACTATTATAGAGCTTTAACAGATAACGATATTGACTTCCTTAATTTTGTGCCGCCGCTTATTCCTTTCCACCCACTTTATCACTGGAGAAGAGCAACAGGTATGCTTTCCACAAAGGCAACTCTTATTCATCGCTACAGCCACACAGCTTATATTGAAACAACTGTTAGCGTAATGGGCATGAAAAATGTTAAGATGACATATACAGTTTATCCCGACGGAAAAATTGATGTTACCCATGAGGGCGTTCCTGTGCTCACAGACATGGTGCGTTTCGGCTCAATGCTCACAATGGCAAGAGAGTTTGAAAATGTTAAATGGTACGGCAAGGGTCCTCACGAGAACTATATTGACCGTCAAGTTGGCGCAAGAGTTGCTATGCACGAAATGAGCGTTACAGATATGGAGCATCACTATATGCGTCCTCAGGAAAATGGCCATAGAATTGATGTTAGAATGATGGAAATTACAAATAAACAGGGTGATGGTCTTCGCTTTACAGCTAAGGGCGACAAGAACTTTGCTATAAACTGCCATCATTACACAATTAATGAGCTTGATGACGCTACTCACATTCACTCTCTTGAGCATAAGGATTTCACAACAGTTTGCATTGACCTTACACAAAGAGGTATTGGCGGCGACACACCGGGCAACTCATGTCTTCGTGAGCCGAATATAATGCACAAGGGTACACATTATTCATATGAATTTACTATTGAGGTTATATGATAATATTGAAAGAGACAGATCCGCTTATGGGTCTGTCTTTTTTGCGCTATTCGCTTATAATTGACAGATTTCCCCATTTCCCTTGACATTATGCTTTTAAAGTGATATTATTGTTTTCAACACTTTAAAGCTTTAAATGGGAGAGGTAATCATGGAAAACAAAACAGTTATATGGCTAACAATAGGCGTTTATGTTCTGTTTATTTTAGCTATAGGAATTTTTAATTCAAGAAAATCTAAAAGCATTACTGAGTTCACTGTGGGTGGAAGAAACGCAGGAGCTTGGCTCTCGGCTTTCTCTTATGGCACAGCTTATTTTTCTGCGGTTATGTTTATTGGCTATGCCGGCGGTACAGGCTGGAAGTATGGCATTTGGGGCATAGTACCCGGTATCGGAAACGCTGTTTTCGGTGCGTTGTTGGCTTGGCTTGTTTTGGCTAACCGTACTAGAGAAGTCACAAGAAGGCTGGAAATTAAATCTATGCCTCAGCTTTTTGAAAAGCGATTCGGCTCAGAAAAAATGAAAACCTTTTGCACAGCGGTTATTTTTATCTTCCTTGTTCCTTATTCAGCGTCGGTATATAAGGGTCTGACAAGTGTTTGCAGCGTTTTGCTTGGCATAGACGAGCAGGTATGTATGATAGTTATAGCTGTGGCTGCGGCTGTTATTGTTATTCTCGGTGGCTATGGCGCAACACTTAAGGCTGATGTTGTTCAAGGCTCTGTTATGATAGTCGGCGTTATTTTGCTCATTATCGCCGTTATGAGAAGCGATATTGTCGGCGGCTTTTCAGTCGGTTTAAAAAATATAGCTGAAAAAACACAGGAGCTTAATCTTACCGGCTCAAGCTATGTGGGCCTTTGGGCTACAGTGCTTATGACCTCCTTTGGTACATGGGGCTTGCCTCAAATGGTACATAAATATTACGCTATAAAGGACGAGCGTGAGGTTAAAAGAGGTACGGTAATATCAACACTGTTTTGTCTTGTTGTTGCCGGTGGCGGATATTTCATAGGCTCACTTGCAAGACTTTTCTTCTCTGACCTTTCAGAAATTCCCGGCACAGGCGCAGGCAAAACCGACTACCTTGTTCCAAATATGCTGAAAATGTCAAATATTTCTCAGGTACTCATCGGCATTATTCTTGTCCTTTTAATCGCTGCCTCAGTTTCCACCTTGGCTTCTGTTACTATCACCGCTTCATCAACTCTCACCATGGACTTCATTAAAAGCAAGCTTATGAAAAATATGGACGAGGTTAAAACAGCTAAGGTGACAAAGCTTATGTGTGTGGTTTTTGTAGTCATGTCATATTTTATCGCTAACAGCAACACACCTATTCTCGATATGATGTCATATTCATGGGGAATCATTTCAGGCTCATTCCTTGCGCCCTATCTCATTAGCCTTTATTGGAAGAAGCTCAACAAAAAGGGTGCTTGGGCAGGAATGCTCAGCGGATTTATAACTGCACTGCCTCCCGTAATATGCAAGCTGTTTTTGCCTGAGGTTTCAATGCCGATTTTCGGCGCAATTAAGGATATGGGTCCTCACTTCGCTTGTGCGGCGATGATAATTTCAGCTCTTATGTGCATTGTTGTCAGCTTATTGACAAACACAAAAAATGAGATAAATGAAGAATTTTATAGCAAAACCACTGTTTAAAATATTGTGGTTCTTAAAGAGAAAAAATATTTTAGCCTGCTATAGTATAATTACTATTAAACTTAAAATGCAGACTTGTTGCATTTGAGCAAGACTGCCTAAAAAGTCAGTCTTACAGAAAGGATATAAAAATGGAAAATCGTATCTGGAATCCGGAAATGGAATGTATGAATCGAAAGGATCTGCAAGCTCTCCAATTGGAAAGACTTAAGGCTCTTGTAGATTATTGCGATAAAAACAGCAAGTTTTATCATGAGCGTTTTGAAAAGCATGGCATAACCGCCGACAAAATCAAAACTCTCTCGGATATTAAATATATCCCCTACACAACTAAAACTGACCTTCGTGATACATACCCGTTCGGAATGCTTTCAGTGCCGCAGAAAAAAATTGTGCGTGTTCACGCTTCGTCGGGTACCACAGGTAATCCTACAGTTGTTGCCTACACAAAGGAAGACCTTGAAAATTGGGCAGAGCAGGTGGCAAGGCTTGTTTACTCCTCAGGTGCTTCAGATGAGAGCATAGTTCAAATTTGCTTTGGCTACGGTATGTTCACCGGTGCTTTAGGTCTTCACTACGGTCTTGAAAAAATAGGCGCAACAGTTGTTCCTACTTCATCGGGTAACACAGAAAAACAGCTTAAGTTTATGCGTGATTTTGGAACAGACACAATAGTTGCAACTCCATCATATTGCTTATATCTTGCTGAAAGCGCAAGAGAGAGAGGAATGGAGTTCCCCATGGATAATTACAAGCTGAAATTAGGCTTGCTTGGCAGTGAGGGCTGCACCTTAGAAATGAGACAGCAAATTGAGGAAAGATGGGGCGGAGGCTTCTTCTGCACAGATAACTACGGCATGAGTGAGCTTAACGGTCCTGGTATGTCAGGCGAATGCAGAATGAGAAACGGACTTCACATAAACGAAGACCATTTCCTTTGTGAGGTTATTGACCCCAACACAGGCGAAGTGTTGCCTGAGGGCAGCGAGGGCGAGCTGGTTGTAACTAACCTTACTAAGCGTGGACTTCCCATTCTTCGCTACAGAACTAAGGATATAACAAGAATCAACTATGAAAAATGTGAGTGTGGCAGAACCACCGCAAGAATGCACAAAATCATTGGCAGAAGCGATGATATGCTTAAAATTCGTGGCG
>CAYWKY010000152.1:0-4592 GCA_964458915.1 uncultured Faecalibacterium sp. | reverse complement strand
AAAATTGCTCAAGTTTATATATTGTAAGTCCGATTCTATGGTCGGATATTCTTCCTTGGGGGTAGTTATATGTTCTTATTCTTTCGCTTCTGTCGCCGGTACCGACCTGAGACTTTCTCTCGTCGGCAATGGAAGACATCTGCTTCGCTCTTTCAGCTTCAAGGATTCTCGAACGAAGAATTTTCATAGCCTTGTCTTTGTTTTTGTGCTGGCTTCTTTCGTCCTGACACTCTACAACGGTACCTGTAGGAATATGTGTGATTCTTATGGCGGATTCGGTTTTGTTAATGTGCTGACCGCCTGCGCCGCTTGAACGGAAGGTATCTATTTGTAAATCTGTGGGATTAATCTCAACATCAACATCCTGAGCTTCGGGAAGTACGGCAACAGTTGCCGTTGAGGTGTGGATTCTGCCTTGAGTTTCCGTTTCGGGCACTCTTTGAACACGGTGAACACCGCTTTCAAATTTAAAGCGAGAATAAGCGCCCTCACCGCTGACCATAAAGCTTATCTCTTTAAAGCCGCCGAGCTCTGTCGGGTTTGAGGAGAGAACCTCAATTTTCCAGCGTCTTGCCTCAGCGTACATAGAATACATTCTGTAAAGTACGCCTGCGAAAAGAGCTGATTCTTCACCGCCGGCTCCGCCTCTTATTTCAACTATAACATTTTTGTCGTCGTTAGGGTCTTTAGGCAAAAGCAGAATTTTAAGTTCATCATATATTGTTGCAACAGCTTCTTTGGCAGTTTCAAATTCTTCCTGAACCATTTCACGAAAATCCTTATCCAGCCCACCCTCGTCAAGAAGCGCCTTTGATTCCTTAAGGTCCTTTTCGGCAGACTTATATTCTCGGAATTTTTCAACAACAGGTTGAAGGTTTTTATGCTCCTTTAAAAGAGCGCTGTAATTATCTATATCCGCTATAACAGCCGGATCATAAAGCATTTCGCTTATTGTGTCGAAGCGTTCCTCGACTAAAGCTAATTTATTAAGCATATTGTTCTCCTTGTCGGTCAATCATATTTCAAAGAGCTGTTAAACAGCTTCACCGTCTCTGATAACTTTCTTTATATTTTTTTCGGCTTTAAGTCTTGGTACCATAACAACGTGACCACATTTTTTACACTCAAGCTTGAAATCCATGCCTGAGCGCAAGACGGAAAACTCATTGTTTCCGCAGGGATGATTTTTTTTCATAACCAGTGTGTCACCGACTCTTATATCCATAATTTCACCTCAAAGAGCTATCATTATTGTTATCAGTTTATTATAGCACACAAGGCATTAAAATATCAACCGAAAATAAACATAACTTCAGTAAAATTGCTGTGATAAAATATTTCACGGCTCAGATGCATATAAATCAAATTGCAATTAAAAACAGAAAGGGTTTTAAAAATGAAAAAGTATTATCCTGAAAACTATCTTATCGCAACACAGGAGAATAAAAATATTCTCTCATCAAAGGCAGCTATAAAAGAAGCTTTTTACAGCGGCAGGGTACTGGAATGTCGAGCAACTGTTTGCGATAAAGACCACAATCTTCATGTTGATTTAGGTGTTATGAAGGGCATAATCCCAAGAGATGAGGGCGCAGTGGGAATTGACGACGGCTCTGTTAGAGATATAGCCATAATTTCACGAGTGAATAAGCCTGTAGTATGCCGTATTATTGATTTTAAAACAGACGAAAAAGGGGAGGTTTATGCGGTTCTGAGCCGAAAAAGTGTTCAGCAGGACTGTATGAGAGAATATATTTCCTCTTTAGTACCCGGCTGTGTTATTGATGCCACAGTCACTCATATGGAATCCTTCGGTGTCTTCGCTGACATAGGCGCAGGCATATCCGCCTTAATGCCAATTGACAGCATATCTGTGTCGAGAATACCTCACCCATCTGCAAGATTCACTCCGGGTCAAAAAATCAAGGCTGTTGTTAAAAGCATTGACGAAAACGGAAGAATAACTCTAAGCTATAAAGAGCTGCTTGGTACTTGGGAAGAGAATGCAGCTGATTTTAATGCTGGTGAAACAGTACCCGGCATAGTGCGCTCAGTTGAGCGTTACGGCATATTTGTGGAGCTAAGACCGAACCTTGCCGGTCTTGCGGAATATGTTCCCGGTGTAGTTCCGGGTCAGCACGCAAGCGTTTATATTAAAAATCTCATTCCCGAAAGAATGAAAATTAAGCTTATAATTGTTGACTCCTTTGATGCGGAATACCCCAACGAGCCGGTGAAATATTATAACGACAGGGATTTTATATCTCACTGGACTTATTCGCCTGAAAGCTGCGATAAGAAGATTGAAACAATTTTTTCCTCTCATGAGTTGACTCAGGACGCAATTTGATATACAATATAAAAGATAGATGTTTTTGTACAGGAGGAAATAATCATGAAAATTAAGGAAACAATTAAAAAACGCAATTCATCCCTTAAATTTGTTGCAACGAAAAAGGTTGCTGAGGCTGCAACAGCTGCGGCAGACCTTCTTTGCGCTCCGCCGGATTTAAGCAAGGCTAAAAAGGTGCTTTTTGTTCAGCCACATCCCGACGATAACGAAATCGCTGCCGGCGGTACAATGGCATGGCTTCGCTCAATCGGTGTTGAGGTCTATGAGCTTACAGTCACTGACGACAGATATGCTGACCCCAAGTATATCGGCAAGGAAAACAATGTGCAGACTACCCGTCAGAAGGAGGCTCTTGCCGCACAGCGTACCCTCGACGTTAAAAACGCAGGCTTCTTAGGCTTCGCAGACAAAAACGACAACTCTGTTAGAGAAATCTCTCTTAAAATAGTTGAGGTTATCAGAAGAATTAAGCCCGACTTTGTTATCACCGCTGACCCAAATCTTGCCTCAGAGTGCCACAGTGACCATATTAAGGTAGGTACTGCTGTTAAGTACGCCTGCATGGACGCAGAATGTAACTTCTATCCCGAATTTATCGACGGAAAATTCCGTGACGATGCATGGAAGGTAAGCGGTATAGGCTATTACTACACAGATAAGCCTAACACAATTATTGATATAAGCGAGTTTGAGGAAATTAAGATGAAGTCTATTAAGAGCCACAAGTCACAAGCTGACATTGGTCTTTTAGCTTCGGTTATGCTTTTAAATCAGGTCAATGCCGAGGGTACTCCCTTTAAGGCAGCTGAGCCTTTAAGACTTCAAAGCGGTCTTCAAATGCACTGCTTCAACTTACCTATAGAATAATAAAGGATGCGGAAAAATGACAGCGATAGTTTATGTATCAAACACAGGTTCAGCCAAAAAATATGCGGAAATGCTCTCTGAAAAGACGGGCTGTCCAGTTTTCAGCTTTAAAGACAGCGACGCTGTCCCAAAGGATAGTGAAATTATTTTCATCGGCTGGGTCATGGCAGGAACTTTGCAAGGTCTCAGAGAAGCCAGAGAAAAATTCGGCTCACTTAAAGCCATTGTTGCCGTAGGCATGATGAGTGGCGAAAAGCAGGATAATGACCTTAAAGAGAAAAACCAAATAACAGAGACTTTCTTCTCCTTGCCCGGCGCATTTAATATGAAAAACCTTAACGGTATGTATAAGATGATGATGGGTATGGTTGTCAAAATGCTGAAAAGTAAGCTAAAAGAAGCTGACGACCCAAAGGCAAGAGAAGTCATAGAAAAGTTTGATGAAGGCTTCGATATGGTTGACGAAAAGAATCTTGATAGCATAATAGAATTTCTGTCATAAGAGCTGTTAAAAAAACAAAGGAATTTTCATTTAACTATTGACAAAACTTCTTTAATGCTTTAAAATATCACCATAATTTAATATTAAACCGATGAACGAGAGTAGTAGCACACTTGCAAGGCTCACAGAGAGCCGTCAGTGGTGGAAGACGGCAGCGGAGCAGTTTGTGAATGGACTCGTGAGGGCGGCCCGAAAAATTTTGAGTAGGCGCCGACGGAAACTCTAACCGTTACGATGAGAGCGCATGTTGGTGCGTGACAACCATTAAGGTGGCTTACAGCTTATTTTAACCTGTTCCTTTTTGGAGCAGGTTTATTTATTTTTATTGAAAGAAGTGTTATTTATGTACTATTCGGGTTTTCGATGGCGATGCTAAAGTTGTTTTTAAATTTTTCTCGCTGAAGCTTTTCGGCAGAGTACCAAAAGGCAGACTTGTCAGTGTGCCAAACAGAATATTATAATATGAACACAAGGAGCAATAATTATGAATAAATATAAAGAATTTGACAACTATTTAAAGGAATACCCCTCAAAGGACGGCTATTTCGGTGAATTTGGCGGAGCTTTTTTGCCCCTCGAACTGATTCCTGCATTTAAAGAGGCAGACGAAGCATATGAAGCAATTTGCCATTCAGCAAAGTTTATCAATGAGCTTCGCAGAATAAGAAAAGAATTTCAAGGCAGACCCACTCCCGTTTATCACTGCGAGAGATTGTCCAAGCTTTTCGGCTCTTGCCAGATTTATTTAAAGAGAGAGGATCTCAATCACACCGGCGCACATAAGCTCAATCACTGCATGGGCGAAGGTCTTCTTGCAAAATATATGGGCAAGAAAAAGCTTATTGCTGAAACAGGTGCCGGTCAGCATGG
>CAYWKY010000151.1:0-4785 GCA_964458915.1 uncultured Faecalibacterium sp. | reverse complement strand
GCATTTCAAAATATGTGCCGTGACGGGCAGTCTTGCCAACATTTTCAATGTCCGGGGTACGAATACACTTCTGGCAAGTTGTCACACGGTTTCTCGGCGGAGTAACCTCACCTGTGAAATATTTTTTCATCGGAGTCATACCGGCATTAATGAGCAAAATGCTCTTATCGCCTTGCGGCACAAGAGAGAAGCTGGGAAGTCTTAAATGACCCTTACTTTCAAAAAAAGCGAGATACTTTTCTCTTATCTCGTTAAGTCCCATCCATTTCATAATCAAAACAAAATCCTTTCTAAAAAAATAAAGCGCATCATACACACTTCGGGGTGAAACAAGTCCACGGTACCACCCGAATTGCGCATAAAGCACCACTCATTATCTTTAACGCAGATCAAACGGCAAACCCTTTCGGGAGCAACTGTTGAAAGCAGCACAAATCCGACTTCCATAAGGGGCTCACACCCTCCCCCTCTCTCTTAAATGAAAGGCTCAGACTGTTTCTTTCGTCATAGTCATTATAATATTACACTTGATATTTTACTATTATTAAATCCGTTTGTCAAGATTTTTTTAAAAGCTTTAACCGAGGGAAAAGCTCCCCTCGGTTAAATACCTTATAGAGAATTATACCAATACTCTCTACGCTTCTTCGTTATGTGCTTTCTTATTATAAAAAACAGCACTGCGGCACCGACTACACCGAAGCCGATATAAATATGCGTGTTATCTGCACCATGTATTCTTATTTCGTTCCAAAGCTCAGAAAATCTTGCCAAAGTCTCCTGGGGAAGATTTTTGAAATATTCGGTTTTCGGCATATTTTCCTTGCTTGGATAAAGATATTGATTTTGGCGCATCTCACTATAATCGGGATGTTCTAAAACGCCCATGTTTGGTGTAGCATATCCGATATAAAAAGCGTTGCTTAATGCAACCTGCGGGTCAAGAAGAAAATTAATATAAAGCATAGCAGCTTCATAGTTCTGGGCACATTTCGGTACACAAATAGCGTCAACAAAAATATTCACGCCCTCTTCGGGATATACAAAATCAAGATCCGGGTTAATCTGCTGCATACTAATAAAGTCGCCAACATAATAGGGAACCATTGCAGCTTCACCGCTTTCCATTTTGTTGTATATCTCGTCCATTACATAACCTTGTAAAAGTGGCTTTTGTTCAATTAACATTTGAGCAACATCGGATAATTCTTTTTCGTCAGTTGAGTTAAGAGAATAGCCTAAAATCTTTTGGGGAATAGCAAAGGCATCACGAGGATTGTCAATCATAAGTATCTTTCCCGCATATTTTTCATCCCAAAGTGCTGTCCAGCTCGTTGGGGTCTCATCGACCATTGTTTTATTATAGATAAGTCCAACCATACCCACATTAAAAGGTACTGAATAGCAATTATCAGGGTCATAATACATATTTTTATATTCGTCGGCAATATACTTATAGTTTGGCAAATCATTAGTGTTGATTTTAAGGAGCATATTTTCGTTTATCATACGCTCTATCATATAGTCAGAGGGAATCACTATATCATAACTGGCTCCGCCGTTTTTTACCTTGGGATACATATCCTCATTGCTTTCATAGGTTACATAATTTACCTTAATGCCTGTGAGCTTTTCAAATTCACGGTTAACATCAATATATCCATCCTCATAGCTGTCGCTGATATATTCGCCCCAATTAAACACGTTTATTTGAGTACCCTCAAGTCCCTTATTCTTATAAAACTCTTCATTTTCATAAGCGCAAGCCCCAAAAGCACAAAGGGAAAAAGCAAAACAGAGCGCAAGAGCAAAATATAAGACTTTTTTCATCTTTTCGCCCCCTTATTAAGCTTGTTATTCATTTTCTTTTCGCCTCTGACTTGAGACACATTAAGAAGAATGAGAAGCAGTAAAATCGTCACAAATATAAGTGTCGAAAGTGCATACATATCCGGGGTAACTCTTTTCTTTGTCATTGAAAAGATTCTGATAGGCAAAGTCTCAAAGGACGGACCTTGAGTGAAATAGCTTATAACAAAATCGTCAAGCGACAAAGTAAAAGACATCATAAAGCCGGAAATAATACCGGTTGAAATTGAAGGCATTATGACCTTAAAGAAAGCCTGAATAGGTGTACAGCCTAAATCCATCGCCGCCTCGGGCAGGAATCTATCGAGCTGTCGAAGCTTTGGCAGTACAGATAAAATAACATAAGGTAAATTAAAAGTAACATGAGCAATAAGCATAGTAGTAAAGCCTAAAACATCTGTTACACCGACAAGCTTCGCACAAAAAATAAATAACAGCATCATAGAGATACCCGTAACAATTTCCGGGTTCATCATCGGCAGATTAGTAACACCCATGACGGTCTTTTTGATATATTTATTTTTAAACGCATTGATACCTACAGCGGCAGCAGTACCCATGATAGTGGCAATCAAAGAAGATGAAACCGCTAAAATGAGTGTGTTCTTAAGTGCGTTCATGGTACCGCTGTCGTGAAGAAGCGACTTGTACCACTTTAAGGAAAAGCCTGTAATTACGCTCGTACTTGCAGATGAGTTAAATGAAAACACTATCATAAGCACAATCGGCGCATAAAGTAAAATCATTATGAAAGCAACATAGAGCTTTGAAAGAGGTGTCATTTTCGTTTTCATATCAGCACACCTCCATCGTCGTCATCACCGGTGAAGTGGTTCATAACCATCATACAAATGATAATAAGCACCATGAGTACCATAGAAAGCGCTGCGCCTAAATTATAATTATTAGCTGATTTAAACTGCATTTCTATAATATCACCAATGAGCGAAAATGTGTTTCCGCCAAGCTTTTTTGAGATGTAAAAGGTTGAAACACTGGGTACAAAAACCATAGTGAAGCCTGAAGCTACACCGGGCAAGCTAAGAGGGAAAATAACATTCTTTAAAACTGTAAATTTACTTGCTCCAAGGTCTTCGGCAGCCTCGATAAGGCTATGATCCATTTTTGCCATAATATTATAAAGGGGCAAAATCATATAAGGAATATAATTATAGACCATGCCGAAAACAACAGCACCTTGAGTGTTTATCATATGAATACCGGGCAAGCCTAAAGAATTGAGCAAAGAGTTGATAATGCCTGTGTCCTGCATAAGAATCATCATTGAATAGGTTCTGATAAGAAGATTCATCCACATTGGCAGCATAACAAGCATCATCATGGTGCGCTGAACATTAGCTTTACTTCTTGCCATAATATATGCCAAGGGATAAGCTAAAACAAGACTTATAATTGTTGCAATGAATCCGAGCCAAATCGAAGTGAGCATTACATCCTTGTATCTGCCAATATCGCTAATATATTCTAAAGTGAAGTTTCCCGATGCGTCGGTCAAAGAATAATAAGCGACAAATATCAGCGGCACAATAATAAACAATGCCGACCAAACAATATACGGCGAAGCAGATAATCTCCTGCCAAGAGAAGCTTTTTTCATTTATCACTCCTCCTCTTGTTCAGTTACATCACTGAGATGCTCAAGTTCGTCACTGAAAGAGCTGTAATCGCCAAACATACCCGAATACTCACTCTTTTTCATAACATGAATTGCATCAGGTTCAATTTGTATGCCGATTTTTGAGCCAACAGGATAATAATCAGTTGTCTGAATCATCCATTTGAAGTTATCAATATCGACAATCATTTCAAAATGTACACCTTTAAAGGTGTTTGAAGTTATAACACCGCTAATAGTACCCTCGCCGTAAGGAACAACATCAACATCCTCCGGACGTACAACAATGTCAACGCTTTCATTAATCGCAAAGCCTTTATCAAGACACTGGAAAATTGCCCCGGAAAACTTAGCTTTAAAATCGTTGAGCATTACACCGTCAAGAATGTTACTCTCACCGATAAAATCGGCAACAAAAGCATTTTTAGGCTCATTATATATATCTATAGGGGTACCTATTTGCTGAATCTTTCCATCGTTCATAACCACAATAGTGTCGCTCATTGAAAGAGCCTCCTGCTGGTCATGAGTAACATAAATAAAGGTTATACCCATTCGTTTTTGGATATTTTTCAGCTCAACCTGCATATCCTTTCTAAGCTTTAAGTCAAGAGCGCCTAAAGGCTCATCAAGGAGTAATACTCTTGGCTCAACGGCAAGAGCTCTTGCAATAGCAACTCTTTGCTGTTGACCGCCGGAAAGAGAGGAAATGTCTCTTTTTTGAAAGCCTTTAAGGTTGACAAGCTCCAACATCTCACCAACTTTTTTGGCAATATCCTTTTCTTTCATCTTCTTAATGCGAAGACCGAAAGCAATATTATCATAAACATTCAAATGGGGAAAAAGAGCATACCTTTGGAAGATAGTATTAACCTGCCTTTTATGGGGAGGCAGATTGTTTATATCTTTTCCCTCAAACAAAACCTGACCGCTGTCAGCCTCAAGAAAGCCGGCAATAATCCTCAGCGTAGTTGTTTTACCACAACCTGACGGACCGAGAAAAGTCATAAATTCCTTATCCTTGATTTCTAAATTGATTGAGTCAAGAATAACATCATCTTCAAATTTCTTTGAAATGTTTTGAAGCTTAATAATTATATTATCTTCCACTTTAAAAACCCCTTTCCCTGCATGAAATCATGCTCGCTCGAATTAAAAAAGCTTGTGTCCGCTCACAAATATCCCAAGAAAACACATGATAAAACATGTATTATTCCCGGGACAAAAGTTAATTTTAAGTAAGCGTGGCTTAACTATTTTTTATAACACACAATATAGAA
>CAYWKY010000150.1:1440-4852 GCA_964458915.1 uncultured Faecalibacterium sp. | reverse complement strand
AGGTATCAAGGATATTCGTACAAAGGCTCTTCGTTCAAACAACCCCTGCAACGTTGTTAGAGCCACAATCGACGGTCTTTCAAAGCTTCGCAACATCGAAGAAGTTGCTGAGATTCGCGGTAAGACTGCAAAAGAAATCTTAGGTTAAGGAGGGCGAAACAATATGGCACAAGTTAAAGTAAAGCTTGTTAAGAGCCTTATCGGCTCAAAGAAAGATCAGATTGCCACAGCCCATGCACTTGGTCTTAAGAAAATCGGCGATGTTTCGGTTCAGCCGGACAACGCTCAGACTCAGGGTAAGGTAAAGAAAATTTCTCACCTTATCGAGACGACCGAAGCTTAAATTGAGGAGGTGCGTAAAATGAAATTGCACGAACTTTCACCTGTAGCCGGCTCAACAAAGGAGCGCAAACGTATTGGTCGTGGCGCAGGTTCCGGTCAGGGTAAGACAGCCGGTAAAGGTCACAAAGGTCAAAAGGCACGTGCCGGTAGAGGTATGCGCCCCGGCTTTGAAGGCGGCCAGATGCCCCTTCAGAGAAGAATCCCTAAAAGAGGTTTCAATAACATCTTCAGAACAGAGATGGCAATCGTAAACGTTGCTGCACTCGAGGCTAACTATGAAGCAGGCGCAGTTGTAACAATCGATTCACTTATCGAAAAGGGCCTTATTAAGAAAGTGCTCGACGGCGTTAAGGTTCTCGGTTACGGTGAAATCACTAAGGCTCTCACAGTACAGGCTAACGCTATCAGCGAATCTGCAAAGCAGAAGATTGAGGCAGCAGGCGGAAAGATCGAGGTGATCTGATATGATTAGTACTTTCATAAATGCGTGGAAGGTCGCAGACCTTCGTAAGAAAATGCTTTTCACCGCACTTATAGTATTGATTTTCAGAATAGGTGCCGCAATCCCCGTTCCGTTCACAAACATTTCGGGCGATAACGGTATCATCGATCCCACAGGCGAAACCTTCATGAACTACCTGTCAATGATGACCGGTGAAGCTTTCGCTTACGGTACGATCTTCGCTTTGTCGATCACACCGTATATTAACAGTTCAATTATTATCCAGCTTCTCGCTGTTGTTATTCCCGCCCTTGAGAAACTCTCAAAGGAAGGCGAAGAAGGCAGAAAGAAAATGGCTGCAATCACAAGATATACGACACTTGCTCTTGCTCTTTTACAGAGTACAGCATACTTCATCTACCTCAGAGCTCAGGGTTATGTTGTAACCGACGCTAACGGCGAGCTTTTCACAGGCTTCGCTGCAGTGCTTCAGGGTCTTGCAATTATCCTTTGCCTCACAGCCGGCTCATGCTTCGTTATGTGGCTGGGCGAGCAGGTTAATGATAAGGGTATCGGCAACGGTATCTCAATTATCCTCTTCGCAGGTATCGTGTCTCGTATCCCCACACTTATATATATGATGTACGCTTACATTCTTCAAGGTGGCGCTTATTACGCATTAGTACCCATCGTAGTTGTTTGCCTTCTTGCAATGATCGCTTTCATTGTTTGGATGGACAACGCTGAAAGAAGAATCCCCGTACAGTACGCTAAGAGAGTTGTTGGCCGTAAGATGTACGGCGGTCAGAGCACACATATCCCCATTAAGGTTAATATGTCAGGCGTTCTCCCCGTTATCTTCGCTTCATCAATTCTCTCACTTCCTCCGACGATTGAGATGTTCCTTGATGCAGATAGTCTCAGTGATGGTTGGAAAACCTTCTTCGGAATGTTCTCAACAAGCCACTGGTTCTATTCAGTTATCTATTTCTTCTTGATTCTCTTCTTTGCTTACTTCTATGCAAGCATTCAGTATAATCCTGTTGAAATGGCTAACAACATCAGAAAGAACAGCGGTATGATCCCCGGTCTTCGTCCGGGCAAACCCACTTCTGATTACATCAAGAAGATTCTTAACAGAATTACACTTTTGGGCGCACTTCTCCTTTCAGTTGTTGCACTTTTCCCCAACATCATAGTTCTGTTCACAAATCTTATCGATTCTCCCATGACTCTTTCACTCGGCGGAACATCACTTATCATCGTTGTTGGTGTTGCTCTTGAAACAGTTAAGCAGCTTGAAAGCCAGATGATGATGAGACACTACAAGGGCTTCCTTGACTAATATTACAGGAGGGAAAACCATGAAGTTAATTCTTTTAGGTGCACCCGGCGCAGGCAAAGGTACCCAGGCAGAATTTATCTGTAACCACCTTGCCATCCCCGCCATTTCAACCGGCAATATTATTCGTGCAGCTTTAAAGGCAGGCACGGAAATGGGAGTTAAAGCCAAGGAATTCATTGACAAGGGTCAGCTCGTTCCCGATGAAGTAGTAATCGGTATTATAAAGGAAAGACTCGCTGAGGATGATTGCAAAAAAGGCTTCATTCTCGACGGCTTCCCCAGAACAATTCCCCAGGCTGAGGCTCTTGACACAATGGGTATCGAAATCGACAAGGTTATCGACATTGAAGTACCCGACGAAAAAATTGTGGAAAGAATGTCAGGCAGAAGAGTTTGCCCCTCATGCGGTAACTCATACCACCTGATTTATAAGAAGCCTGAGCAGGACGGCATTTGCACTTCTTGTGGTGCAGAGCTTGTTATAAGAGCTGACGACCATCCCGACACGGTTAAGGAAAGACTTGAGGTTTATCACAGTCAGACTGAGCCGCTTAAGGATTTCTATTCAAAGAAAAACAAGTTATTCATCGTTGAGGGCCAGGAAGAGGTTAAAGATACCTCCGCACTTGTTCTCAAAGCTTTGGAGGAATAAGCATGATAGTGCTAAAGACAACTCGTGAGCTGACGCTTATGAGGGAAGCTTGCAGAATATCTGCCGAAGCGCTAAAGGTGGCCGGTGAGGCTGTCAAGCCGGGTATAACAACCTGGGAAATTGACAAAATTGCCTATGACTATATAAAAAGTCAGGGAGCTGAACCTAACTTCCTGCATTTATACGGATTTCCGGCTACTGCATGCATTTCTATAAACGATGAGGTTATTCATGGTATTCCGAGCAAAAAGCGTGTGCTTAAACCAGGCGACATTGTTTCAATTGATTTAGGCGCAAAGGTGAACGGATATAACGGCGATAATGCCGCCACTTTTGCCGTCGGTGACGTAAGTGACCAGGCAAAGCGGCTGATGGACACCACAAGAGAAAGCCTTTATGAGGCAATCAAGTTTGCGGTTCCCGGCGGTAGATTAGGCGATATAGGTTCAGCGGTTCAGCGCTATTGCGAAGAAAGAGGCTACGGTGTAGTTCGTGAATACACGGGCCATGGCGTAGGTAAAGCCTTACATGAAGACCCCAGCGTGCCGAATTACGGCACAGCCGGCCGAGGCGTACGCCTGTTACCGGGCATGACAATCGCTATTGAGCCGATGATAAACCAAGGCACTGC
>CAYWKY010000150.1:0-1340 GCA_964458915.1 uncultured Faecalibacterium sp. | reverse complement strand
CTCGAAAACGGTCACAAAATTTTAGCACACATTTCCGGCAAGCTTAGAATGAATTACATTCGTATTCTTCCCGGAGACAAGGTCACAGTCGAGATGTCTCCATACGACTTGACCCGTGGACGCATAACATGGAGATCTAAGTAACATAAAGGAGGTAATTCCTAATGAAAGTCAGACCTTCTGTAAAGAAAATATGTGAAAAATGCAAGGTAATCAAGCGTAAAGGCAAAATCATGGTTATCTGCGAGAATCCCAAGCACAAGCAGCGTCAAGGTTAATTGACGTAATCAATTTAGGAGGTGCAACTAAATGGCTCGTATTTCAGGTGTTGACCTTCCCAGAGATAAGAGAATTGAGATCGCTCTCACTTATATCTTTGGTATTGGTCGCAAAACTGCAAGCGATATCATTGCAGCAACAGGTATCAACCCCGACACAAGAGTTAAGGATCTCACTGAAGATGACGTTTCAAAGCTTCGTGAGTACATTGACCACAATGTAACTGTAGAGGGTGACCTCAGAAGAGAAACAGCATTTGATATCAAAAGACTTATTGAAATTGGTTGCTATCGTGGTGTACGCCACAGAAAGGGACTTCCCGTAAGAGGTCAGCGTTCAAAGACTAACGCTCGTACTCGCAAGGGTCCGAAAAAGACAATCGCCAATAAGAAGAAGTAATCATAGGAGGATAAATTTATGGCAAAGGTTGCAAAGAAAGCTACCACTATTCGCCGTCGCCGTGAGCGTAAGAACATTGACCGCGGTGCGGCCCATATCCAATCCACCTTCAACAACACAATTGTTACCATCACTGATTTACAGGGTAACGCCGTGTCATGGGCAAGTGCCGGTGAAATGGGCTTTAGAGGCTCAAGAAAATCCACTCCCTTTGCTGCTCAGACAGCTGCCGAAACAGCTGCTAAGGCTGCAATCGAACACGGTATGAAGACCGTTGAAGTATATGTAAAAGGACCGGGTGCCGGTCGTGAAGCTGCAATCAGAGCTTTACAGACAGCAGGTCTTGATGTAACTCTCATTAAAGACGTTACACCGATTCCTCACAATGGCTGCCGTCCGCCGAAAAGAAGACGCGTATAACGGAGGTACAAACATATGGCAAGATATACAGGTGCGGTATGTAAGATGTGCCGCCGTGAGGGTAAGAAGCTCTTTTTAAAGGGTGACAGATGCTACACAGGCAAGTGTGCTTTTGAGCGTCGTTCTTATGCTCCCGGTCAGCATGGTCAAAGCCGCAAAAAGAATTCTGAATATGGTCTCCAGCTTCGTGCTAAGCAGCAGGCCAGACGTTATTACGGTATCCAGGAAGGCCAGTTCCGTAA